>JBATFU010000327.1:0-3906 GCA_049665065.1 Woeseia sp.
CGTAAATAATGCCGGGTTGCACCGCTGCGGCGAAGGCCTCTGCGATGCGATCCATGCCGCCAACGGGCTGCAACATCGTCGCCTGCTGTTCAAAGTCTTCAGCGAACGCGAGGCGCGCTTGCCAGAAAGTTTCCTGCACCAGGTCCGAGAGCTCGAGTGGACTGAGCTGTTCGCCACGCTCGCGACTGCCAATATCTTCCTGGCCGGGGAAGCCTGCACGGCTAGAACCCCCGTAGACGAAATTTGCGCCGAGATCACCGAACTGCTGCAGCATGCCGAGCACGTTGCTGCGATCAGCCGCTGACAGTTGTTGATCAAGCGCGTTCTGGTTTATCGCGCTGGCCAGTAATTCGCCGATATAGCCGCGCGTGTCCGCACGCACCCGCTTCGCAATCTGCGGCTGGCCGTTGAAAGTATTTGCCGAATGCAGCAAAGCGGCGCGGTTGTCATTGATAAAAGGTTCGAGCGCGACGCCAAACTCACGGCAATAGCCCAGCAGGAATTCATGATGATGCGGAATGCGGGCTGGCCCGGCATTGAAGTACAGGCTCGCATCCGTATCGAACTGGCAAAGCTGGGTGGTATCGGTTTCTGTGGCGACATCGCCGCTGCGTAGCGTGCGATTGCGACCGCCCGCTCGCGAGGTGGCTTCCAGCACGGTGCAGCTGTAGCCAAGCCGCGTCATTTCAAGTGCCGTGGTCATGCCCGCAATGCCCGCGCCGAGGACGACTACGGACTTGCCAATACCCGTGTTGGCGGGCCAGTCTCCCGGCCGCGGCGAAACGGGCCGGTTGCCGGACGGTGGCGGCGGCGTCGGCCGGCCGGGCGGATTGCCAGAAGCCGATGACGAGCCGCAGGCTGGCAGCGTCGAGATCCCCAGCGCCAGCATTACGCGCAGCATCGCGCTGCCACCTACTGCGCGGCCAATACCGGTCAGAAAATCCCGGCGCCCGAGCTGCGTGGGAAGCTTTTTCATGCGGTGATTGTGCGACCTGGATAACGGGCCGGCAATGAACGATGGGGAATATGCAGCACAATCAAGCGGTCCTGCAGCATATTCTCGTGGCCGGCGCCGCTATTGTGCCTCGCTAAGGCGCAATGCCGACACGGCACCTGCCAGCGATACAAGCGCAAGAATAAATATCGCGCCCGCCGGACCGAAGCTCGCAGCCGCACCGGCGAATGCGCCACCCACAATCAGCATGATGCCAATGATCGTATTGCTGACCGCAACGTAGGTGGCGCGGTTGTCCGCCGAAGCGATGTCGACAAGATGGGTCTTGCGGCCCAGGCGAACCCCCGCGTGCGCAACGGACAGCAGGAAATAGGCAACCGGAAACCACCATACGCCGAGCGTCCCGGCAGAAAGCCACGCAACCATCGCTGTGCCAATGCCGGTTACGCCGGCGAGCGCCGCTGCGGCCGCCATAACCTGGCGGCTGGAGCGATCCGACAGGCGGCCCCAGACTGGCGCGCTGACAAAACTGGCGGCACCGGAGGCGATCATCAACGCGCCGAGACCCGCCAGCGCTTCACCCGAGGCGCTGCTCATCAGGCTGACGTAAAAAGGGGCAACGAGCGCTGTCGAGATCAGCAAAGTGCGAACGATAATGAAATGACGCAACTCGGCATCCTTGCGAATAACCGAAAACTGCTCAAACGCTTCCCTGATTGCATTGCCACCACCTTCGGTAGCACCGGGGTGTTCATTTAGAAGGCTGTAGGTTGCAGCCGATATCATCCACAGGCCGCCTGCTGCCGTCAGCAAGAGCACGTAAAACATCATGCCGTGCCCGTCACTGCCTGGCAGGAAGCCTGCGACGCCGATGGCAACGACGACCGCGCCGGCTGCAGACGCGGCGTAACCGCTTACCGAGCCACGCCGCGTCTTCGCGACCGTCTTGCCGAGAACATCTTTGGAGGCGACGGAACAAACACCGCGCGACAGGCTGAAAACAACGAGCAGGCCAAGCACGGCCCAGCCTGCCGCTGCGCCGCTCAGCCGGGTAACCGCCACTGCCATGCTCGCAACACAGAGTCCCTGCGCAATGCTGCCAACAACCCAGAACCATTTGCGAACCGGCACTTCGCGAATCCACTTCGCGATGAAGAGTTGTGGCAGCAAAGACAAGGACTCGCGTATTGGTACGAGCAGGCCGAGCATGAACTGCGGTGCACCGACGTTTGTCAGAAGCCAGGCGAGCACGAGCTTTGGACTCGCCAGCGAATCGCCGATCGTCGTACCGGTCAATGCAATGATGTGCAATACGTAATTGCGTGGCTGTTCGCGACAGGCGTTCTCCGGGATCTCTTTGCACACCCGGGCATCTTCGTCACCGGTCAAAAAACCGTAAACGTTATGCAGGAAGGGTGATTTGTCGTTGTTGCTTGCCATGGGAAACTACGAGTCCTTCGGTATCATTTCTGCTTGATTGCCTGCTGTTGCAAGTCGCGTAATCTAGCAAGTAATCCAACGCTTGTGCCGCCTTTTCACTATTTTGCACAGCATTTTCTTGAGTCACCCGGACCGCTTGCGAATGCTTCCATCCCGGCTTGTGGTGCCGCACATGAACGTAAATGTCGCCCCGTACAAATTGCGGCTTCATAGCAATTCGGCATATTCGAGCAACCAATTCTGTAGTGCGCGCATCTAAACAGCAGACGAAACGCAAAACCTGCATCGGCTTTGCATCAACAACACCTTATGGAAATCAGTGTCATGCGCATTATCCCGGGCTTCCTGCTGTTTACCCTCGCATCCGCGGCAATCACTGCGGAACGCATCGATTCGCTCCCGGAAGTGCTGGCCCAGCATCGGCAGGCGATGGGCGAGCCGCTGCAATCCGTGCAGCTAGAACTTGAGATTAAAGAACCGGCTTTCAATGTCGCGGCGCGATACCTTGCAAACCGTGACCCGGCGATGCGTATCGACGTGTACGCAGACGGCGAGCGGGTTTTCAGTGAAGGGCTTAATAATGACGTCGCCTGGCAATGGCCGGGTGATGCCGTCGAGCCCGTACCTGCAAATGCAGATGGAGCCGCTGCCCTGCTGCGCGGCGTATACAACAACCTTTATGGACTGCATGAGCGCCGTGCGCTCGGTTACACCCTTGCCTACGATGGCATCGAATCGTTCGACAACAAGCCTTACTGGAAGGTAACGAGTATTGCGCCAGACGGCTTTAAGGAGGTCTATTTCATTAACGTGAAAAGTGGCCTGATTGAACGCAAGGAGGAATGGGCTGCGCTGCACCCTGATCAGGATGCCAGCAAGTCATGGCTGGTTACCAACTACTACGATTACCGCTGGCTCGGGAATCGCAGGCTGAGCTTCGCCAGCGACACGCGCGACGGCGTCAGCAACGAGCTCCTGGCCGAAGTGAAAATCAGGTCTGTCGACCTGAATCCGGCCCTGCCGCGATCTGCCTTCCAGGCGCGCGACAAGCAGCATTTCCCTGGCCACTGATTCGCAGTAAGGGACTGGCGTTGCTGAGGATAAGCCACTCGTATCGTCACTATTGGTCTGTTGTCTGTAATAAGCGACAGCTGATGTGAACCAAAAACTCACTTTTTCCCTTGAAAAAAGCGGTAAAGACCCCATTGCAATGAGCTGACGTTGTGATAACGTCGCGCCACTTTTCCCCATTCGGCCGCTTCTCAGCGGCCGTTTTACTGGAGGAGAGGTTTCCGCGGATTCGCGTTTCCCTGTAAAAACAGGCTTCGCAACCGCATTTCAGGTAAGTAGCGTGCGCAGGGCTACTAGGTCCCCGCACACAAGACGGAGAGATTCGATGAAGTTTTTAATACGCACCGCTTTGGTTATGGCAGTGCTCGGTTGTTCATTCGCCTATGCTGATGCTCAGCCCGGACAGAAATTCCTGTCAATTATGGGCAGCTACATTGACG
>JBATFU010000328.1:0-20711 GCA_049665065.1 Woeseia sp.
CGGCGGGTTTCGGGTCGCGGTTGCCGGGCGGTCGACATTTCAGGACATTGGCAATGAACACGGTATTTCGGTCAAGGCCGATTGCACGCAGCATTTCGTCGAGCAACTGTCCGGCACGACCCACGAAGGGCTCACCGCGGCGATCTTCCTCGGCGCCGGGTGCTTCACCGATGATCATGAGGTCAGCCGTTTCCTGGCCGACGCCAAACACCGTTTGTGTGCGGGTCTCGTGCAGGCTGCAGGCGGTGCAGGACGCGACGGTCTCGCGAAGTCCGCGCCAGTCGAGCAGCGCTACGTCGCCCCGCGGCGTAACTGCCGCCGGTGACTCCTGCAGCTGGGCAGCGTCTGCCTCAGCTTCAATAACGTCAGGCTCGTCCGCAGCATCGCGGCTGCGCCAGACATCAATGCCAAGCGCTGTGAGGTATTCCCTGCGGAGCTGGTCGTTTACGGGGTGGTTCATGGCGCCAATACTGCCACGACTTGCCGTTGGCTGCTGCGGCTCGCGCAACCCTTAAGGGTGTGGCAATCGCGCAATGAGGTCAGTGCCGGCGGCAACCCGCTGACCCACCGTTACCAGCGCACGACTATCCAGCGGCATTTGCACCTCGGCAATTTTGGCGAGCCGCAGGTAGGCGCAGCGCTGGCCCTGGCCGATGCGCTCGCCAAAGCCGAGAAACGCACGCGGCGCGAGCCCGAAGCGGTAGCCGTAAAACTCGAGCAGCACGTCCTGGTTTTCATCCGTGCGCACCCAGAGTCCTCGTGAGTTGCGCGCTTTGGCGCCGGCTGGCAAATCGCAGCGCAGGTCCATGATCTTGCCCTCTGTGGGACTGCGCGCCGTGTACGCACCAAAGCTGTCGATCCTGATGCGAATCTGGTTCGAGTCACCCTGCGCCAGGCGGCTTGGCACGACGCCGACTTCGATGACCTCGCCATCGACCGGACTCACGATTCCCAGCGGCGCCGCCGGAATCTGCCGCCGCGGATCACGGAAAACCAGCAGCAGCCAGGCGAGCACCGGCAGCATCAAGAGCGCATAAACCAGGCTGACGTACCAGGCGGTAACGCCGGCACCCACAGCCAGCAATAAGATGAACGGCAATCCTTCGCGGGCGATGAACGGGTTGCGGCGTCCTCTCAAAGGCGTGTCTTCCTTGGGTTAGGGGAAAATTGGCGAACGGGGCCAGGCCGGAACCTGCCGTCCGCTGCGACGGCGAGTTTGCAAGATGCGCCGCAGTGAAACAAGTTCGGCGCGGCGGAGACCGGCAGACGCAGACTCGGCGAGCCGCTCGTGTAGAATACGGCGGCTTGAATCGAAGCGGTGTTAAAAATTCCTATGCGTTTTTCCCAGTTCGGGCTAACCACCCTTAAAGAAGTCCCTGCAGAAGCCGAAATCGTCAGTCACCAGCTGATGCTGCGCGCCGGGCTGATCCGGCGCCTCGCCTCCGGCCTGTTTACCTGGATGCCGCTGGGCCTGCGGGTTCTGCGCAAGGTGGAAGGAATTGTGCGCGAAGAAATGAACCGCGCAGGCGCGCTGGAGCTCCACATGCCCGCCGTGCAGCCCGCCGAACTCTGGCAGGAATCCGGGCGTTGGGACAAATACGGCTCCTTGTTGCTGCGCATGCAGGATCGTCACGAACGAGAGTACTGCTTCGGGCCCACGCACGAAGAAGTGATTACGGACATTGCGCGCCGCGAACTGAAGAGTTATCGGCAGTTGCCCGTGAATTTCTACCAGGTCCAGACCAAGTTCCGCGATGAGATCCGGCCGCGCTTTGGTGTGATGCGTGCACGCGAGTTCATCATGAAGGACGCGTATTCGTTTGATGTCGATCAAGACGGTCTCGTCAAAAGTTACGCGAGGATGCACGAGGCATACACGCGTATCTTCGAACGCCTCGGGCTGCACTTTCGTGTCGTTGATGCGGACAGCGGCGAAATTGGCGGCAGTCGTTCACAGGAATTTCACGTGCTGGCTGACTCCGGCGAAGATGCCATCGCCTGGAGCGAAGAGGACGACTACGCATCCAACATTGAAACAGCAGCGACCTTGCGCCCTTCCGGAACGCCCGCCGCGGCAACACTCAAGATGCAAAAAGTCAGCACCCCTGGCGCGCGCTCGATTGAGGCCATTTGCAAACTGCTCAAGGTGACGCCGGAGCAAACCCTGAAAACCCTGATCGTCGACGGCGACGACGGACCCGTTGCCCTCGTGCTGCGTGGCGATCACGACCTGAACATGATCAAGGCAGCCAAGTTGCCCGGCGTGTCCGATCCGCTGGCACTTGCCGACGGCGACAGCGTGCGGCGCGCCACCGGCTGCGACGTCGGATTTGCAGGTCCGCTCGGCCTGGATATTCCGACATTTTTCGACCATGCGACCGCGTTGATGAGCGACTTCGTATGCGGCGCGAACGAAAACGATGCACACCTTACAGGCGTCAATTTCGGGCGTGACCTGCCGGCGCCCGAGACGCACGATCTGCGCAATATTGTTGCGGGCGATCCGGTACCGGGTGGCAAAGGCACGCTGTCGATCGCGCGCGGCATCGAGGTCGGCCACATTTTTCAGCTCGGTACCAAGTACAGCGAGTCAATGGGCGCCAAAGTGCAGGATCAGGACGGCAACGAGTTGCCGATGGTCATGGGTTGTTACGGAATCGGCATCACGCGCATCGTCGGTGCCGCGATTGAGCAAAACCACGACGACAAAGGCATTATCTGGCCCGCCCCGCTCGCACCGTTTGATGTCGCGCTGGTGCCGATCAACATGCACCGCTCCGAGCCGTTGCGCGAAGCCGCGGAGGCTTTGTATGACGAACTGCGCGGCGCGGGTCTCGAGGTATTATTTGATGACCGCGACGCGCGGCCCGGTGTGAAGTTTGCGGACGCCGAGTTAATCGGTATCCCGCATCGCATTGTTATCAGCGATCGCGGACTCGCCGCCGGCGAACTTGAATATCGTCACCGCCGCGACACAGAGGCACGCATGGTCAAACGTGAAGCGGTTCTCGACATCCTGCGCCAGGACTGACTAGGCTGTAGCCTGCCCCGACCGGTATTTTTATGTCGTATTTCCGCCTGATTTCATTATTTTTGATTGCGCTGCCGGCCGCTGGCCTGGCCGATACGCCGGACCCTGATCCGCAGCTCATACAATTGCTGCGCGAAGCAGCCAGCGAAGCCGACAGCTTCGACGATCGCTTCGACGCCATCGTCTGGCTCACCGACATGTCAGATCGCCTCGCGCGCCAGGTCGAAGATCCGGAAGAACGCCTGCACATCTTAAAGCGCGTGCATTTCGAAGCGAAACGCGTCGACCTGCCTCCGGAACTGGTACTTGCCGTGATTGATGTCGAAAGCAATTTTGATCGCTTCGCCATTTCCGTCGCCGGCGCGCAGGGCCTGATGCAAATCATGCCGTTCTGGCTCGAAGAACTGGATCGACCGAATGACAACCTGATGCACATCGAAACCAACCTGCGTTTCGGATGCACGATCCTGCGCTATTACTATGACAAAGAGAAAGGCGACCTCGTCAGGGCACTGGGTCGCTACAATGGCAGCCTGGGTCGTCGTAAATACCCGAACAAGGTTCTCGATAAGTTACGGCTTAAATGGTTTCGTGTTTAAGCGCGACATCAGCCGATTCTGAAATCATCGAGCTCACGGTAGGCGAGCGTCTCGCTTTCAACAGCAGCGACCTGGGCCATTGGTGGGCCATTGCGCAACCAGCGGGCCAGTTCATCGAGTTCCGCTTTGCCGCCGCAGGCGAACACTTCCACCGAACCGTCGGGTAGATTCAGAACGCTGCCGGAAACACCGAGATCGCGTGCTGCTGTTTGCGTGCTTGCGCGGAAAAAAACGCCTTGCACGCGACCGGTCACCCGAAATTTTCGACACTGCAAATCGACCATGTCGTCGTTTGCATCATGATCAGCGTTCATACGTCGCTCGCCCTAGTCGCGAGTTTTGTTATTGGCTCGCTCACTTACAGACAACGCTTGCAGTGCGCTGTTCTTGGCAGCGCGTGCATCGAAACGCGCACGCGCAAATTCGCGTTGCTCAAGCTGATACTCAGCGCTCGCGAGGTAGGCTTCTGCTTCGCGCAGTTCACGCGCCGCCCAGGTTTCGGCGCCTGCCTGGCGTGCGACGGTAATTGCCTGGCGTGCATCGCTCATCTCCTGCACCGGCGGAGCTGCACAGGCAGCAAGCGCAATGATCAGCATCAGGAACATGCCGCGCACAGGCAGGCGGACCAGACCGCCCTTTATTATTGAATGTCTTAGTGAGCGCATCGCGACAAGCTAGCAGCGCGCGTTGTATACAGTCAAGCGGCTGACCGGCGGCTGGCCAGCTGCTAGAGTTGCACGCCACGACGCCCCCTCACTAACGGCTCAGGAATCAATGACCATTCGTATCTACCACAATACCCGCTGCTCCAAGTCGCGGAAAACGCTTGAATTATTGCAGGCCAACGGCATATCGCCGCAAATCGTGGCGTACCTGCAGGAGCCGCCGGCCGCGCGCGAACTGCGGGCGCTTGCCGGGCTGCTGGGGTTACCCTTAAAGAGTCTCTTGAGAACAGGTGAGGATGAGTTCAAGGCGGACAGCGCGAAACTCGATCTTGACGACGAGGCCAGCCTGGCCCGCTGGCTGCACGAGCACCCGCAAGCTCTGGAACGACCCATCGTCGTCGACGACGTAAAGAACCGCGCAGTGATCGGACGTCCGCCAGAAAACGTTCTCGAGTTGATCGCACCATGAATGACATCCTGGTTCTGTACTACTCACGCAACGGGGCAACCGAAGCGCTTGCCCGCGAAGTTTGTAACGGCATCGATTCGGTTGCCGGGGCGTCGGCAAGATTGCGTACGGTACCCGCGGTGTCAGCTGTATCGGAAGCGACTTCGAAACCGGTTCCCGATGAAGGCCCGCCCTATGCAACGCATGCGGACCTGCGCGAGTGCTGTGGTCTCGTCATGGGCAGCCCTGCGCGGTTTGGCAACATGGCTGCGGCACTCAAATATTTTCTGGACAGCACGTCCGGCCTCTGGCTCAGCGGTGCGCTTGCTGGCAAGCCTGCCGGCCTGTTCACGTCATCGTCGTCGCTGCACGGCGGGCAGGAAACCGCATTGCTCAGCATGGCGCTGCCGCTCATGCACCATGGCATGCTGATCACCGGCATTCCTTACACGGAGAAAGCGCTGCAGGAAACGCGGACAGGCGGCACGCCGTACGGCGCTTCACACGTTACCTGGAATCGCAGCGCCGATGAGTTATCTAACGAGGAAAAAGAACTTGCGCAAGTTCTCGGCAAGCGCGTTGCCGGCATCGCCTTGCGGCTCTTTGAGCGCAGCGACGACTAGCGTTCCTGCTGCAATACGCTTTTAACGAACGGCACGGTCAGGCGCCGCTGCGCACGTAATGCCGCGGCATCGAGTCGATCCAGCAACGCATACAAACTTGCCATATCGCGGCGACTGCGATTGAGCATGTAGCGGGCTGTTTCACCGGGTAGTTCAAGACCGCGATGCCCGGCGCGCAGCTGCAGCGCGTGTAACCGTTCATTTTCGTTCAGGGTTTGCAATTGAAATGAAGTCAGCTGCGTGAAGCGACTGCGCAGGTCCGGCAACAGGAACGCGCTTTCCCGTACGGAATGCGAGCTTGCAACGAGCAGCGTGCCATTTGCATCGATGACCCGATTGAACAAGGCAAACAGTGCCTCCTCCCAGTCCGCTTTACCTTCCGTTATGTCGATATTGTCCAGACAAACCAGCGAACGCAGCGCTGCGCCATCCAGAATTTCAGGCCCGGCATCGAAAACGCTGTCGAGTGGCAGGTACATCGCACGATCGCCGAGTTTTTCACACACTGCCTGCAGCAGGTGCGTTTTGCCGCTGGCTGGCTCGCCCCAGATCCAGCAACCCGGCCCGCTGCCATCCGTGACCAGTTTTTTGAGGTAGGCCACCAGCGTTTCGTTGCCTGCGGGCCAGAAGCTTTCGAAGACAGCGTGGTCAGCAAGCTGCAGCGGCAGGGCCAGCTGACTCAAGATTGACCCTCGTCCCGTCCCGGACCCCCGCTTGCCGCATTCTCCGTCACCTCGACAAGCTCGAGTGCTTCCGGGTGATCGGCAAGATACTGCGCGTAGGAAAAGCGCACCAGCACCGACAGGACCGCGGCGGCCGGCAGCGCCAGCAGCACCCCAAAGAACCCGAACAGCTGGCCCCCGGCAGATACCGCAAAGATCACGATGACAGGGTGCAGGCCGATGCGATCGCCAACCAGTTTTGGTGTCAGGATAGAACCTTCAATCATCTGCGCGATGGAAAAGGTCGCGATGACACCGGCAAGCCGCAGCAGCGGATCAGGTTCCAGCACGACGGTGATGCCGGCCAGGGCAATACCGAACACGAAGCCGAGGTACGGTACGAAACTAACAAGACCGGCGACCACACCGATCGCAATCGCAAACTTCAAGCCGACGAGCGTCAGGCCGAGCGAATAGATAATTGCAAGCGCCAGCATGACGAGCAGCTGCCCGCGCAGGAATGCGCCGAGTACATCGTCCGATTCCCGCGCCAGGCGGAACACCGTCTCGCGCTTGTTCGCCGGGACCAATGAACCGAGGTGACTGACAACGAAGTCCCAGTCACGCAGCAGGTAGAACGTGAGTATCGGAATCAGGAAGAGGCTTATCACCGCCGCCGCCAGCGCACCGCCTGAGCGAGTCAGCGCCGCGAGAATTTTTGCGCCCCAGGAACCCGCCATGTCGCTGTAGCGGTCGATGAATGCGGCGAGACCGACATCCTCACCGGGCGCTGCCCCGATCAGGCCGGACAGCTTGGGTAACCAGACCTGTTCCGCCTGCGCGACAATGCCAGGCAAGGCGTCGACAAGCGCCCCAACCTGCGACTGAATGAGCGGCAGCACCAGCAGTATCAGTAGTGCGACGCTCAGTATCGTCAGTAGAAATACAAGCACGACCGCAACGGTGCGCGGCAGGCGCAATTGCTGCAGCCGATCGGCCAGCGGATCGCCGATGTAAGCCAGAAGGCCAGCGGCAATAAATGGCGTCAGGACCGGCGCAAGCAACCACAGCAACCAGCCCAGGATGGCGATTGCGACGAGCCAGTTAATCTGCTTGTTCGCTTCCATTCTTATCCTTGTTGTAGTGAATGGCGGGCACGGCGCGACCATGCCATGACGTAGTCGATACCGCTGACCACGACTGTCACGAGTACTGCGGCGCCCAGCACAGTTACGCTGATCGGCGGCGGCCAGTCAAAGGCAGCGCGACACAGCACGAATACAACCAGCAAGAGCTCAAGCGCAGTATTCAGTTTGCTGATTCGTGTCGGCTCGCCCTGCACGGGACGCACCAGAAAATTATAGGCGGTTGCGCCGCCCACAATGACAACATCGCGCAGGATGACAATGATGCCAAGCCACAGCGGAATCAGCTCGGCAGTGACCAGCAGAAAAAACACGCCGGCAATAAGCAGCTTGTCGGCGATCGGGTCGAGCAATGCACCAAGGCGTGAATGCCAGTTGTAGCGCTTCGCCAGCCAACCGTCGATGCCGTCAGAAAAACCGGCGATGACAAACAGCACAACCGCCTCGGCGTAGCGGCCGCCATGCAACAGCCACAGGATAGGCGGCACCAGCACGATGCGCATGATCGAAATCGCATTCGGCAGCCAGTGCAACTTCATCAGGCAGCAACGCCTGCGTCAGGGGCGAAAAGCATAATGCAAAGCGTTGGGCTGCAGCGGCAAGCCGGTCTCCGGGTCGTCCGTCAGGGGCACAAACTCACCGCGAAAGCTCAACGCCGCGGACAGCCGGCGTGCGCCGCCATTGATGCGGACCGCGTAGCGCAATTCGTCGCCATTGACGGCGCGCATGCGGTAGTCGTCGATCACCTGTGTCTCCGCCATCATGCGCTGCACGGCGGCATAATTTGCCGCGGAGCGCACGTTGCTGATGGTCAGTTCGACGACCGCGAGGGTTTCATTACCGGTGATGACAAATTCGCCGGCGAGCGTATCGGCCAGCAAATGCATGGCGTCCTCGATGTCGCCGTTCCATTGCTGACGCTGGCTGCCGGAGTAATAGCTCCAGCGACTGCGTTCAGCATCGCCCGGACGCGCACGACCCACCAGCACCGAGGCGATATCACGGCTGCGCGCCGCGGCGATCAGGCCGTCATGAAAGCCACCCCAGATGTCGCTCAGGTTGACGTTGGCACGATCGACGTCATCCTGCCGCGGAAAAACAATCGGTAACCCGCGCGCAGTTGCGATACGCGTCACGCGTGCGCGCAGCTCACCCTGTGCCCTGGCATCCGGATCAAAGCGCGCCGCGGGATCGTTCGTCGCGGCCGTCAGCAATTCGCGCTGGCCGCGGCCACGGTCAACCAGCAGCCAGATCATCGTCAAGGGCCGTTCACTGCTCCAGACCGGCAAACCGCGCTGGCGCAAAACCTGTTCAATCGCGGCGCCGTCCAGTGCAACCCACAAGCCGTTATCCGCAACCGGCCGGTACTGCAGCACGAAGCGCGCCGGGTTCGGGAAAAGCGCAGCAAGCTCGGGCGAAAAAGCGGCGTCTTCGGAGCCCGTTATTCGCACCAGGACCTGCTGCAGCGCGCGCCCGTAGGCAGCCTCGCGCGACTCCGGATCAGCGGGATCGATAGCCACTTCGGCGCTGTACAGGTCTTTGACTTCGACCGCCGCTGCCGGAACGGTGCCCATAAGCAACACGACGAGCAAAGCGTTGCTAAAGTGATGCCTGCGTCGCGATGTCGCGAACTGAAAAATTTTCTGCATGAGTAATCCCCGCGGACCGGGACCTTGCGATGGTGGTTTGCCTGATTAGGTTCTATTATATCCCCCTCACGCAAATTACCACTGCCGGTCACGCATCACGTGGCTGAAAAGCGCAGATATATGACCCGCAAATCACTGACCTATCGCGACGCTGGCGTCGATATTGATGCCGGCAACACGCTCGTGGAGCGCATCAAGCCGCTCGTCGCGGCAACCCGTCGACCCGAAGTTTTAGCCGGCCTCGGCGGGTTTGGCGGTCTGTTCGCCCTGCCGCCCGGCCGCTACAAAGAGCCGGTGCTGGTCTCCGGCACCGACGGCGTTGGCACCAAGCTGAAGCTCGCTCAGAAACTGCATCGGCACGACACGATCGGCATCGATCTCGTCGCCATGTGCGTAAACGATGTTCTGGTTACTGGCGCTGAGCCATTGTTTTTCCTGGATTATTTTGCCTGCGGTCGCCTCGACGTGCCGGTGGCAGAAGCCGTCGTCGGCGGCATCGCCGAGGGCTGCCGGCAGGCTGGGGCTGCGCTGATCGGCGGCGAAACGGCCGAGATGCCGGACATGTACAAGGAGGGTGAGTACGACCTTGCCGGATTTTGCGTGGGCGCAGTGGAGCGCAGCGAGCTTATCGACGGCAGCTCGATCGAGGCCGATGACGTGTTGCTGGGCATTGCTTCCAGCGGGCCGCACAGCAACGGCTATTCCCTGATTCGCAAAGTGCTGAAGATTGCCGAAAACCGCGATATCGACGGCAAACCGGCGGAACAGCTCCTGCTGGCGCCAACCACGATTTACGTGAAGCCGCTGCTCGCGCTGCGCGCTGCAATGACGATCAAGGGGCTCGCCCATATCACCGGTGGCGGCCTTACAGAAAATGTGCCGCGCATTTTGCCGGAGCAGGTACACGCAGAGATCGCTTTGAACAGCTGGCGCCAGGGCCCTGTGTTCGACTGGCTTGCGGTGACGGGACAAATCGCCGCTGACGAAATGCGCCGGACGTTCAATTGCGGGGTGGGTATGGTTGTGGTGGTCAGCAAAAACGACGTCGCTGCAGCGCTGGCACTCTTGGCAGCAAACGGCTTGCAGGCGTGGCAGCTTGGCCGTATTTGCAGTGGCGCCGGACCGGTGCGCTACGTTTGACCGGCAGTAAAAAGACCCGCGCCGTCGTGCTCATTTCGGGTGGCGGCACCAACCTGCAGGCCTTCATCGACGCCGTTCGCGCGGGCGAACTCGATATCGACCTTGTTGCGGTCATCAGCAATCGTGCCGACGCCTATGGACTCGAACGCGCGCAGCAGGCTGGCATCGACGGCATCACCGTCGCCAGCAAGGGCATTCGCGATCGTGCTGCCTACGATGAACTGCTTGCCGCAGAGATCGCACGACATCGGCCCGACCTGATCATCCTCGCCGGTTTCCTGCGCATTCTGGGCAAGGCGTTCGTCGAGCGCTTTAGTGGCCGCATTCTGAACATTCACCCATCGCTGCTGCCAAAGTACCCGGGGCTCAACACGCACGAACGCGCACTGGCAGCGGGCGACACCGAACACGGCTGCACGGTGCACTTTGTAACCGAGGAACTCGACGGCGGACCCGCGATTCTGCAGGGGCGCGTCCCGGTATTTGATGATGACAGCGTGGACGCACTCGCCGATCGCGTGCTGGCAATCGAGCACCGGATTTTTCCGCAGGCGGCGGCGCTGTTCGCCGCTGGCCGCGTCGTCTGCCGGGACGGCAAGTGTTACCTGGACGGCAAACCGCTAAGCGAGCCGCTAGAGTTCGGCGGCTGAGAGTCAGGCTTTCGGCAGGGTTACGCCGGTCTGGCCCTGGTATTTGCCACCGCGATCACGGTACGAAGTCTCACAGGCTTCGTCCGATTCCAGGAACAACATCTGTGCGACGCCCTCGTGCGCGTAAATCTTGGCAGGCAAGGTTGTCGTGTTGGAGAACTCGAGCGTCACGTGCCCCTCCCACTCGGGTTCCAGCGGCGTGACATTAACGATGATGCCGCAGCGGGCGTAAGTCGACTTGCCGAGACAAATGGTCAGTACGTTGCGCGGGATGCGAAAGTATTCGACGGTGCGGGCCAGCGCGAAGGAATTCGGCGGAATAATGCAGACATCGCTCGTTTTGTCGACAAAGCTGCTGGCGTCAAAGTTTTTCGGATCGACGACCGCGGAATCGATGTTGGTGAACACCTTGAATTCGTTCGCGCAGCGTACGTCGTAGCCGTAACTCGAGGTGCCGTACGAGACGATGCGCTCACCGCCGGCTTCGCGCACCTGGCCGGGCTCGAACGGCTCGATCATGCCGTGTTCCTGTGCCATGCGACGAATCCAGCGATCGGACTTGATACTCATGTTGCCTGCCCTGTCTGTCTGAAAGTGAGTAGCGAATGCATCAGTCGTCCGAGACGACGATCTTCGGAAACCTGCTGCTGTAGTCTTTGCCCTGCATCGCAAGGCGCGCGGCCATGCGCCGCGCTGTGCGCTGGTAGGCAGCCGCAGCAGGACTGTCCGGGTCCGCAATAACGGTCGGTGTGCCGCCGTCGGTTTGCAGCCGGATTGCCATTTCGAGCGGCAGCTGGCCCAGCAGGTCAACGTCAAAGTCTCCGGCCATGCGCTGGCCACCGCCACTGCCGAACAGCGGTTCCTCGAAACCACAGTTTGAACAAACATGGGTGCTCATGTTCTCGACGATGCCGAGAACCGGCACCGACACCTTGCGGAACATTTGCAGTCCCTTGCGCGCGTCCAGCAGCGCGATGTCCTGCGGCGTCGTCACGATCACTGCACCGCTGACCGGAACACGTTGAGACAGCGTTAACTGGATATCGCCGGTGCCGGGGGGCATGTCGACAATCAGGTAATCGAGCCCCGACCACTGAGTTTGCGTCAACAGCTGATTCAATGCCTGGGTCACCATCGGACCACGCCAGACCATGGGCTGGTCAGGGTCAATCAGAAAACCGATCGACATAACCTGCAGGCCGTGCGCCGACAGGGGCTGCATCGACTTGCCGTCCTCGCTTAGCGGGCGCTGGCCGGACAGGCCCAGCATCAGCGGCTGGCTGGGACCGTAAATATCGGCATCGAGCACACCCACCGACGCGCCGTCAGCGCTGAGCGCCAGCGCAAGATTGGCAGCCGTTGTCGATTTGCCGACGCCGCCTTTGCCGGAGGCGATGGCGATGATATTGCTCACCTCGGGAAGCGGCTTGAGCGTGCGCTGCACACCGTGCGCTGTGATCTTGCTGGTGACGCTGACACTCACGTCGCGAAGCCCGCCAGCCTCGCGAGCAACATCGCCGAGAAAATCAGCGATCGATGCAGCCGCGCCGGCACAGGGAAAGCCAAGCTCAATGGCAATTGAGGCCCTATTCTCGCTGCACTCCAGCGTCTTGATCCGCCCGACGTCGCCCAGCGGGTAGTCGATGCCCGGCAGCGAGGCACGCAACAGTGCCGCTGAGATGGATGGTTCTGCTGACAAGATTGCCCTTCAACGTGATTTGCGGTGAGTGAGGGTGGCGCCAGCGCTCGCTGGCGTCATCCCGCGGCCGCACATTGTAACGAAGGCATGGCTCTTTTGTTGCCCCACTTGCACACCGCCAGGCTGGTATTACGTCACATTGGTCGGGGTGCCTGATGTGGCATAATGCCCCCGAATCCGGAAGCAGCGGCCCGCCTACGTTTCAGGCAGGTCGCATCGGGCACTCCGGCACGAATCACTGGGCCTGCAGCATCGATGCTGAATACTGAAATTATCTGGCGTGACTCCCTACTGAACGCCGGCCGTGCGATACCGCGGCTGGCGATTTGCTATACGCGCCGCCCGCGTCCTGGCGGCGCTTTATGAGTCTGCTTAGCGGCTTTCGTGCTGAGCAATTGCTCACCAAGCTGAACAGCCAGGCCGATATCGAATCGCCGGCCGCGCAGCGCATTGCAGAAAAACTGAAAAGCCTGGGCCCGAGGGCTATTCCGAAAATCATCGATGCACTGGCGTTGAGCGACAAGGCCCACATGATGGTTTTTGTCGACATCCTCGCCGGCCAGATCAACGACAAGACCCTGAAGTACTTCAAAGACGGGCTGGCCGACGGTGGCGAACGCGTCGTCGCCGGCACGGCGTGGGCGCTGTCCAGCAGCAACAACTACAACCCGAATGCCCTGCTCGATTTTTTCGACGATCCGGAGGTGCCGAAAGGGCCGCTGATCGAAATCCTGCGCGTCCACAAGCACAGCCTGAACGTCCAGGAACTGCTGCGCCGCGCGTACGACGTAGAGCCGAAAGAAAAAGCCCTGCTTTTCAAGATCATCGAAGAAGTTGCCACCGCCGATCTCGTCCCGGACCTGATCAACCGCATGGGTGGCAAAGACCCGGTCATCAAGATTCACCTGATCAACCTGTTGTCGCGCTTCGAGGGCGAGCAGATCAATCGCATCTTTGAAATTGAACTCGGCACCAACAACAAGATGGTGCGTGCCGCAGCGCTAAACGCGGTCGCCAAGCGCAAAGGTCAGGTCAACGTGGCAAAAATTGCCAAGCTCCTGCTTGATCAGGACATCGATGTACAAAGCAAGGCCGTGGACGTACTTATCGCACTAAAACATCCGGACACGATTACGCACCTGCTGCCGGCCCTCAAGGACGAATCCGAGTACAGCCGACGTGCCGCTGTCGAAGTGCTGAACGAGATCGCTGACGAGACTTCGGTCAAGCACCTGCTCGATGCGATCAAAGACGATGACTGGTGGGTCCGTTCGCGGGCTGGCGACGCACTGGGCGAGATTGGCGGTCCGCGGGTGGTCAAGTCCGTACTGAGCCTGATTAACGACAAAGACGAAGACATTCGCCGAACTGCCATTGAAATACTCAACGTGACCAAGGACGAGTCAGCGGTTGATCACCTGCTGAAAGCCACCGAAGACAGCGACTGGTGGGTGCGGGAACGCTCGGTGGACGCGCTCACCAAGATTGGCAGCAAGCGCGCTGTGCCGAAACTGGTCAGCATGCTGGGCAAAGACGACAAGATGGATACCGTACTCATTCGCGCTTTGGGCAAGCTCGGCGACTACAAAATCATTAACAACATCGTGCCCATGATGGCATCGAAGAAGCGCGAGGTGCAGGTAGAAGCGATCAAGGCCGTCGCTCATCTTGCGGATAATGCGCGGGCAGAGTCGGTGCGCGATGCATTGAAGAAGATCAAGCAGTCGAACGACAAGACACTGATCAATGCGGCCGATGCTGCAATCAAGGAAATCGACGGCAAGTTTTCGCCGTCCATTATCGAAGAAAACGTGCGCGCCGAGCGCATGGCCGAACATAGCAAGACTCTGCTGGTTGAGTCTGCGGATGTCGACAGCATAATCCAGGCGGGCCAGATGCAGACGCTGGACGTCGGCACGCTTGAACCGGGCACCGTTATTGACGGACGTTACGAATACATCGAAAAAATCGGTAAGGGCGCATTCGGTACCGTGCTGCTGATGCAGGACAAGGTCGTTGATGAACAGCTGATTCTCAAGTTCCTGAATCCGAACGTCTCGTCCGATGAAGAAATGATGAAGCGCTTCGTGCACGAACTGCGCTATTCACGCAAGATCACGCACCGCAACGTCATTCGTATCTACGACTTCCTGCACCTGCAAGGCTGCTATGCGATCTCGATGGAATATTTCCCGTCGCACACGCTCGGCGGCGAAATCATCGACAACAAGCCGATGGACTTCAAACGGGCGCTGCAATTCTCGATCGACATGGCGACCGGCATGGCCGTGGCGCACCAGGCCGGCGTTATTCATCGCGACCTGAAACCCGCCAATATCCTGGTCAACGATGAATCATTGCTGAAGATCGTGGATTTCGGCGTCGCAGCCGCCGCCAGCAGCGGTGACACGCAGCTGACGAAGACCGGCTACGTTATCGGTTCGCCGAAATACATGGCGCCGGAGCAGATTCTCGGCAAGAAAGTTGATGAGACGGCAGATATCTACAGTATCGGCGTCATCATGTACGAAATGGTCACCGGCATCCCTCCTTACAGCCGCGGCGACCACATGTCGGTCATGTACCAGCACGTGCAGGGCAAGGCGAAACTCTGCCAGGAAATAAACAAGAAGGTCCCCGATGACTTTGCCGCAATCGTTGGCAAGGCCATGTCAGTCGACAAAACCAAGCGTTATCAGTCGATGAATGAGCTCATCGACGCACTTACAGACATCCAGCTATAGCAAAATGTGCGGTAGCGCACTGGTGCGCGGGGGTAATTCCCCCTAGGATACGTAACCAGCTGATTTCGACTGTAAAAGCGAGCGCTCCTCGATGGCACGCATAGACTCATTTTTAAAGCTTGGCCTGGCTCAGGGCTGCTCTGACGTGCATCTGGCCGTTGGAGTGCCGCCGATGCTGCGCATGAACGGCGACTTGATGCCGATCAAATTCCGCGAGCTGTCAGACTCAGAGCTTGAAAGCTATGTCATGGAAATCCTTACGGATTCCCAGCGTGAAACCTTCGAAACCGGCCACGATCTCGACTTCTCCTACGTCGGTGGCGAAGGCGGCCGGTTCCGCGTCAACCTGTTTCGCAAAGCGAGTGGCGTCGGCGCAGTATTTCGGCACATCCCGAATGAAGTGCCGACACTCGAGCAACTGAAAGTACCGCCGGTTCTGAAGGATTTTTGCGATTTTCATCAGGGCATGGTGCTCGTCACGGGCTCAACGGGTACCGGCAAGTCCACCACGCTTGCCGCAATGATCAATCACCTGAACCAGACCCGAAACCTGAACATCATCAGTCTCGAAGACCCGATCGAATTCGTGCATCCAAGCAAAAACTCGCAGGTGATCCAGCGCGAACTCGGCACGCACCTTGTCAGTTTTGCGGACGGTGTACGCTCGGCGATGCGCGAGGATCCCGACGTAATCCTCGTTGGCGAATTGCGCGATGCCGAAACCATCTCAATGGCAATGACAGCAGCTGAAACGGGGCACCTCGTGCTCGGCACATTGCATACAACCGGCGCCGTCAAGACGATCGATCGCATCATCGACGCACAACCAGGTGAGCTGCGCGCCCAGACCAAGAGCTTCCTCGCTCAAAGCCTGAAGGCCGTTGTGACACAGGTGCTTGTCAAAACACCGGACGGTCGCGGTCGCAAGGCAATACTCGAAATTCTTGTCAACAATCGCGCCATTGCCAAGCTGATCATGTCGGACCAGACTCATCAGCTGCCGGCGCAGTTGCAGACAGGCCGCGATGCGGGCATGCAGCTGATGGACCAGGCGCTGATGGAAGCCATTGAGTCACGCTCTGTCGACCCCGACGATGCGTTTCGCTACGCGAGCGATAAGCGCATGTTCAAGCGCTTCGTCAGTGACACCGGCATTTTGCCGGTGCTCGATAACGATTCGAACTGATGGCAACGACCCGCCGGATTCACAGGAACCTGTTTTGAATAAGATTGATGATTTTCTGAAGGACGCGCTGAAAAAAGACAGCTCGGACCTGCATTTCATCTCCGGCGATCCGCCGCGCGTACGCGTGCACGGCGGCTTGCAAACTCTCGGCAATGAAGTGTTAACAACGGAATTCGTCCGCGAAGCGTTGTACGAAATCATGAACGGCGCAACCCAGCGCGATTTCGAACGCCACGATGCCGTCGATTTCGCCTATGAGATAGCGGATATTTCCCGTTTTCGCGTAAACGTGATGCGTCACCTGAACGGCGTCGGCGCCGTGTTCCGTGCCATTCCGTCGCAGGCAAAATCACTCGAAGAATTGAACTTGCCAGACGTGGTGGACAGCCTGTGCAAGCAGACCTCAGGTCTGATTCTGGTGACCGGCAAGACAGGCTCGGGCAAATCAACGACGCTGGCGGCGATGATCGACGCAATCAATCGACGCCTGAAAGGCCACATTCTGACGATTGAAGACCCGATCGAGTTCGTGCATCACCGCAAGAACTGCCTGATCAGCCAGCGCGAAGTGGGCGTGCACGCCGCCTCGTTCGCCGACGCGCTGCATTCAGCATTGCGGGAAGACCCTGACGTCATTCTGGTCGGCGAGCTTCGCGATCTCGAAACCATGAGTGTCGCGATTACCGCTGCCGAAATGGGCATTCTCGTAATGGGCACGCTGCATACGAACGGCGCAGCACAAACTGTCGACCGCATCGTCAATTCTTTCCCGGCCGACAAGCAGAGTCATATTCGTACGATGCTTTCGACGTCGCTGCGCGGCGTCATTTCGCAGCAGTTGCTGCCGACGAAGCACAAACCGGGCCGTATCGCTGCGCTGGAAATCCTTATCAATACTTCGGCGGTCGCCAACCTGATTCGTCAGGGCAAACTGGACCAACTCGAAACCGCCATGCAGAGCGGCGCCAACGTCGGCATGCAAACGATGGACAATGCCTTGATGAGCCTCGTTGAGCGCCGCTTCGTGTCCGGCATCGAGGCCTATCAGCAGGCGCATAACAAGACGAAGTTCCAGCAGGTCAAAGACCAGCGCTGAGACCCGCAAACCGTCGCAGCAAGCCACGCCGGGAAACCTGCCTGCCCGCAGAACCGCTGTCGCCGGCAGGCTGCCATGGCATAATCGCCGCCTTTAGCCGACGTCCACGCGAAGCGCCCTGCAATGACCGACAAGCCACGCCAGATTCTTGTTTCCAGTGCCCTGCCCTATGCCAATGGATCGATTCACCTGGGGCACCTGGTCGAGTACATCCAATCCGACATCTGGGCGCGCTTTCAGAAACTGCGCGGGCACAAATGCACCTACGTATGCGCGAGCGATGCGCACGGCACGCCCATCATGATCCGGGCGCGGGAAGAAAATATCAGCCCGGAAGACCTGATCAAGCGCATCGCCGCAGAGCAGCTGGCTGACCTGAACACGTTCGGCGTCGATTTCGACAATTTCTACACGACGCATTCGCCGGAAAACGAGCAACTCGTTTGCGAGATGTTCGAGCGCCTGCGCGAAGCCGGGCACATCTATACGCGAACCATTGAGCAGGCATACGACGAGCAGAAAAAAATGTTCCTGCCGGACCGCTTCGTCAAAGGCACCTGCCCGCGCTGCAAGACCGAAGACCAGTACGGCGACGCCTGCGAAAATTGCGGTGCAACCTATACGCCAGACGAAGTGATCAACCCAATCTCCGTCCTGTCTGGCTCGACTCCGGTCTGGAGAGAATCAGAGCACTACTTCTTCCGGCTGTCCGAGTTTACGGAACCGTTGCGCAACTGGATAAAGAAGGCAGAGCTGCATCGCAATATCACGAGCAAACTCGAAGAATGGTTTGAAACCGGTTTGCAGGACTGGGATATCTCGCGGGACGCACCGTATTTCGGCTTCCGCATACCTGGTACCGAAGACAAGTATTTTTACGTGTGGCTCGATGCGCCGATGGGCTATGTCGCAAGCTTCCTGAATCTGTGCAAGCGACGCGCTGACCTTGATTTCGACGCGTACTGGCAGAAAGACAGCACGCACGAGGTTTACCACTTCATCGGCAAGGACATCGTGTATTTCCACACGCTGTTCTGGCCTGCGGTTCTGGAAGGTTCCGGCATGCGCACGCCATCAAGCGTATTCGCACACGGCTTCCTGACCGTGAACGGCAAGAAAATGTCGAAATCGCGCGGCACGTTTATCAACGCGCGCACGTTCTCGAATCACCTCGATCCGAGCTGTCTGCGCTACTACTACGCGGCAAAGCTCGGCCCCGGCATGGAAGATATCGACCTGAGCCTTGACGACTTCGTGGCTCGCGTGAACTCCGATCTCGTTGGCAAGCTTGTCAACATTGCGAGCCGCTGTGCAGGCTTTATTAACAATCAATTCGACGGAATGCTCGCCGACACGCTCGACGACAGCAGCCTGTTTGAGGAGTTTACAGCCGCTGCGGATGGCATCGCGGAAAACTACGAGGCGCGGGAATTCTCGAAGGCCATGCGCCAGATCATGCTGCTGGCCGATTCGGCGAATCGTTATATCGAACAAAAGAAGCCATGGTTAATGGCCAAAGATGAGGCGCTGGCCGGCGAAGTCCAGCGTGTCTGCTCCCAGGGGCTGAATCAGTTCAGAACACTGATGATTTATCTCGAGCCGGTACTTCCGGAAATCGGCAAAGGTGCCCGGGCGCTGTTCCAGGAGTCCGCCTGGCAGTGGCAAGATGCCGCCACACCTTTGATTGGCACTCGAATCAACAACTACGCAGCCCTGCTGACCCGGGTTGAAGCAAAACAGGTAGACGCAATGATCGAACAGTCGAAACCGGCGGATGCCACAGCGCCTGCCCAACAGCAAGCCGACACCATCAGCATCGACGATTTCATGAAAATCGACCTGCGTATTGCCCGCATCGAAAAAGCCGAGCCTGTTGCAGGCGCCGACAAATTGCTGCAGTTGACGCTGGACCTCGGCGACGGCAAGCGCACGGTGTTCGCCGGCATCAAGTCTGCCTATCAGCCGGAAGACCTGGTGGGCCGCCACGTAGTCGCTGTCGCAAACCTCGCGCCGCGCAAAATGCGCTTCGGCGTCTCGGAAGGCATGGTGCTGGCGGCGGGTCCGGGCGGCAAAGACGTGTTTTTACTGTCACCTGACAGCGGCGCTGCAGCGGGTATGCGCGTCAAGTAGCCGCGGGGCGACGCGCCTCCGGCAAAGCTCTACAATAGAGGCCGTCTTTCATAAGCATGCGCGACGCCATCTGGCGTCAGATTTCCATGACCGATATCGTCCTCATTCTCGTCGGCACCGTTCTCGTCAACAATTTCGTGTTGGTGCGGTTTCTGGGCCTGTGTCCGTTCATGGGCGTGTCGCGCAATCTCGAAGCCGCGCTCGGCATGTCGCTGGCCACGGCCTTCGTCCTGACGTTATCGGCCGCGGTCAGCTACCTGTTGCATGAATACCTGCTGAAGCCTCTCGATCTCGAGTACTTGCGGACGATTGGCTTCATCCTCGTTATCGCCGCCAGCGTGCAGTTCACCGAAATCATGGTTCGCCGCCTGAGTCCGCTGCTCGACCAGGTTCTTGGTATCTATATTCCGCTCATTGCAACCAATTGCGCCGTGCTGGGTGTCGCGCTGCTCAACGTGCAGCAGGCGACCGGCTTTTTGCACGCGGTATTTTTCGGATTGGGCGCAGCCGGCGGTTTTGCACTGGTATTGACGCTGTTCGCCGCGATTCGCGAACGCCTCGACGCAGCAGATGTACCGCTGCCGTTCCGCGGCACTGCCATTGCACTGATTACTGCCGGCATGATGTCACTGGCATTTATGGGCTTCTCCGGCATGGCGCGGCCGTAATGCTTTCCGCCATGCTGATTGCGGTGGCAATCATTTCGGCAATCGCCTTGTGCGCAGGACTCATCCTCAGCTTTGCGCAGCGGCGGCTGCCTGCCTCCAGCGAATCGCTGGTGGACGACGTCAATGCGCTTCTACCGCAAACCCAGTGTGCGCAGTGCGGGTACCCGGGTTGCCGGCCGTACGCAGCGGCGATTGTCGACGACAACGTGGCTATCAACCTGTGTCCGCCAGGCGGCGACGAGACAGTGCGCCAGCTTGCCGAGCTGCTGGGCCGCGACGCCCTGCCGCTGGCTGAACCCTCGACCAGTGAGATGAAACACAACGTCGCACTGATCGAAGAGTCGCTGTGCATTGGCTGCACCCACTGCCGCGATGCCTGCCCGGTTGACGCCATCGTTGGTGCGCACCAGTTCATGCACACGATCATCGCTGCGGAGTGCACCGGCTGCGAACTGTGCCTGCCGCCCTGCCCGGTTGATTGCATTTCGATGGTGGCGGCGCGATGAGTGCCCCAACCTTTGACCTTGGCAAACTGCACGGCGGGCTGCGACTTCCTGCGGAGAAAGCAGCATCGAC
>JBATFU010000329.1:0-3048 GCA_049665065.1 Woeseia sp.
ATCGGGGGGTGGTCCGCCGCGAGGCGGGCCTGCGGGTCGCGGGCCGTCGCGCGACGGGTCTGCAAGACGCCCCGCGGCTACCTGCTCGACGGGTGCGGCAATCACGATGCCTAACAGTCGGTCGAACCGTGCCGGCGTCATCGACTCCCAGTTATTGCCGGACGATGCGTACTCGTTGGCGAGTACATCCCGCAACCACTCCAGGCGGTTTTGTTCCAGCGTATTGACGTAGTCCAGAAAGCCGCGATCAAAACTCCAGCGAGCCAAACTCAGTGTTGCGATCAGAACGATCAGCGTCAGGCTGACGAACGCGAGTACCAGCTTTTGAGTTATTGAAAGTCGCATTCGGACAATATAGCGATTCTCGCGCGCCGGAGTCACACGATCTTCCGCCGCACTATCCATTAATCGCCGGGTTAATCGTCCGCGAGCGCTGTGTCGGCATACGATTCAGACTTTTCGATTGGCTGGTTGCGTACGCACATCAGTGCATCGCTCATCGCGCGACAGGTGCCGCGGTAGATATCTTTGGCAGAATTCTCGAAGGTGCAGGCATCACCAATTTGCTGGTCTTCGCAAGCGCTCCACGGCGCATCGTTCAGATGACCGTCGTGGGCAAACGCCGCTGCGGAAATCACAGCAAGAATCGCCCCGAGAATAATTCGCGTGAAGGTACTCACAGCACTGAACCCTGTTCACCGTTAAAGCAGCCGATGAACATGTTCTCGCCAGCGCTTGCAGCGTGGTAGTGGTAGCCGCGAACGTCGTCCGTGTGACCGCGACACCCGTCAAGGTCGGTTGGCTCGGAAAGGTCTTCGTTCATCATGCCGTGCAATGCGTAGCCGTCGATGGCATAGCCGATCAATGCGGCATGGCCGTCGTTCTGGGCAACCAGCTCGGTGCAGCCGGTCGCGGCGTGATAGTGATAACCCTCGACCGGGTTCACGTGGCCGCCGCAGTCATCGAATGCTGCAATCGTGTAAGCACCAAGAATGGCGTCAACAGGGGCGGGCGGGGCCAGGACCACGCCGTCCAGCGTGACGCCCAGGTCGCCGCGACCAAGGTTGCCGGGCGACGACAGCGCCACCGGCGTGGCGGGAATCAGGAAGGTCTGGCTGACGCCGCCACCGTAGTACTCGATCGCACACTCGACGCAATGGTTCTGGTACTGCGGATCGACGTTCGGTCTTGCTGCCGCTTCGCACGCCACTTGCGTGTCGGTAACGTTCACGTTGCCCGAGTTTGGATCGTAGAGCAGCCAGTTCTGGTCACCGTACAGGTTCATAAGATTGACGATGAAGTCGCCGTCGATGTCGTACACGTCGCCGCCGCCGTCAAACCAGATGCCGCCGTCCTGCGCGGTAGAAAAAATTGTCGGTGGGCAGAATGGACCGATGTCCCGATCCGCCGGTACGCCCGGAATTTCTATGCGGTAACAGGTCGTCTGCGTTCCGCCAGAAAGTACACAGGATTCAGTCGTGACTTCTGACACTAACGCCCCGCTGACGAACAAGGTGGGGTCGAGGCCCTCGACGCCTTCGAGGTCGCCGTCGATGACAATGGCACTATCGGATCCGCCGCTGGAGCTGCAGCCGAAGGATGTGGCAAACATGACAAATAAGAGTGCTTTCAAACACCATCGGTAACTGTTGCGCATTTCGGTTTTCCTGAGTCGTTCCGTGAAGCAAGTAGCTGCTTGCCGCAGGATGAGGCCGAAATGCGGAGGCAGTAAGGAGAAACGGCGGGGAGATGGTGGATATGCGAAATGGTGTCAGGTTTATTTATGAGAAATGGCGCCAGGTCTATTTATCGCCAAGTCGGCCCTGCAAACGAAACTGGCCCCGTTTTCCCTTGCAGATACAGAGCGGACAATCCACGAGTGATTCGTTAGACTAATTCTGAGGCCGCTTTCAACCCGAAGTGACCACCTTGTCTAAAGGAATTGCAACATGACAGCGGGCAAAAGTTTGGCGGTAGTCAGCGCACTCATGTTTCTGGCGGGCTGTGCGTCTGCCGACGTCAAGGCAGGCGCTAAGGCCGAACTGGTTTGGAGTGACGCAAAAGCGCCCGCCATGAGTCGGGTCGAATTCGATCAACTCATGCAGGACATTTCCAACTGGGGCCGCTGGGGATCAGAGGATCAGCTCGGCACGCTGAACCTGATCACCCCGGAGAAACGCGTGGCAGCAGCCAGGCTTGTGCGACATGGTTTGTCGTTGTCTCTGGCGCTGGACATGGACAAGCAGAAACACGCTCTGAATGCGAATCCGTTCAAGCACGAAGTTCAGGTGGTTGACTGGGCGGGCCACCGCTGGGCAGGCGATCGGTATGAGGTTTCTTATCATGGCTGGTCCTTTTCGCACCTGGACGGGTTACAGCACGTTTCTCACAAAGGCATGTTGTACAACGGCACGCCGATTGACAGCCTGTCTCCCGAAGGTACCGCACGACTGGGTATTCAAAACGTGGGAGTTAACGGAATATTTACCCGCGGCGTGCTGATCGACTTTCCTCGCTTTCTTGGTGTCGACTTCATTCCTGCCGGCACGGCAATCAGCGTGGCGGATATCGAGGCATGGGAGGCGGCATCCGGCGTCACTGTTTCGAGTGGCGACGTCTTGCTCGTGCGCACAGGCCGCTGGGTACAGGTCGCTCAGGAAGGTCAATGGAACATCGTTGAGAAAGCCGCCGGTTTACATGCATCCGTTGCCGCCTGGCTGCGCGAGAGAGACGTCGCTGTAATCGGGGCCGATGGCGTGTCAGATGTATTTCCATCCGGTGTCGAAGGCTTAGGCAACCCTTTGCACGAGCTTGTTATCGCGGGGCTTGGCATGCCGATGTTGGACAATCTGGATTTGGAGGCAGTGTCGGAAATGGCTGCACAACTGAACACACCCGTTTTCTTGTTTGTGGGGTCGCCAATGAGGGTGTCCGGTGGGACGGGCGCGCCGTTGAATCCATTGGCGGTGTTCTGACTGGCAGGCAATGAACGCCTCTCGCCGTAAGCAATAGGCGCAACGATTTCTGCTTGTGGCGAAATCCGGAGGG
>JBATFU010000330.1:0-4423 GCA_049665065.1 Woeseia sp.
GCTGCCAGGCTACCGGCGCCGAGCGGCGGTCATCGACCGAAAAAACCGGTAAAACCAAGTAAAAACAATAGAAAGCGCCAATAATTTAATGTAATTACTTACTGGGCGTCCAGGCTCTGGCCGGTCACGCCTTTGCTGTCGGGCCCCAACAGGTAAAGGTAAGTCGGCAGAATCTCTTCCGGTGTTTTCAGTGCGTCGCGGTCTTCGGCCGGATAGGCGGCGAGTCGCATCGATGTGCGCGTCGCGCCCGGGTTGATGCAGTTTACGCGGAGCGCCGTATGGGCGTGCTCAGCGGCAAGAATCTGCGACAAGGCCTCGGTACCGAACTTCGACACCGCGTAGGCTCCCCAGAATGCCTTGCCGACACGGCCGACGCCGCTGCTCGTAAAGATCAGGGACGGGTCCGCTGCCTGTTTCAGCAGCGGGAGTAACACCTGCGTCAAGGCGAATGCGGCGGTCAGATTGACGTGCAGGACCCGCTGCCACTCCACGACATCGTATTGTTCTATCGACGTGCGGCTGCCGAGTATGCCGGCGTTGTGCACGAGGCCGTCAAGATGACCGAACTCCGACGCCAGGCTGTCGGCAAGCGTGGTGTAGCTCTCACTCGTCGCCGTCGCCAGGTCCATAACGGCTATCGACGGGCGCGGTGCGTCTGGCAGGGCCTCGATGGCGTCGTAGACCTTTTCGAGCTTGCTGACGTTGCGCCCGTGCAGGATGACGCGCGCGCCGCAGCGGGCCGATTCAAGTGCCAGCGCCCGGCCGATGCCGTCGCTCGCGCCGGTGACAAGGATGACGCGCTCGCGGAGCAGGTCGTTCGGGTAATCGTAGCTTGTGTGATCCATGAAGCTGTCTTGTTGCAGGTGAGTGGCTCGGCCCGCAGGCCAGAGATTTATTGCAGGGTTTTGCCGCTTTCGGGGCTTTTGGTCTTGTCGATATCCTCATCCGGGCCCGGTTCCTGCATCGAGCGCGGCAGGGACTCGAGCGGTTCTGCGGATTCGAGATCCTTCTTCGGCCGGATGCCAAGTTCGACAAACTTGCGCGCGCCTGGCAGCACATTGCGCTCCAGTGAGCCTACCGCGCGATTGTAGTGGTCGACGCTGGTGGCGAGTGTCCTGCCGACCTTGTTCAGGTGCGAGACAAACGTACCGAGGCGCCCGTAGAGGTCTTCCGCGAGTCGGCGTATTTCTTCAGCGTTCTCGGCGAGCGCCAGCTGGCGCCAGCCGTACGCAACGGCTTTTAGTAACGCAACGAAACTCGTCGGCGTGGCGAGGATGATCTGCTGCGACAGGGCAAACTCAATGAGCTCCGGATCCTCGTTTAACGCGGCGCTCAGGAACTGGTCGCCGGGAATAAACAGGATGACAAACTCCGGACTTTTCGAAAACTGATCCCAGTACGATTTGCTGGCGAGCTTGCGAATGTGCTCACGAACGTTTCGCGCGTGGCGTTGCAGGTGCAGGCTGCGTTCCTTGTCATCTTTGGCTTCGACAGCCGTCAGGTAGGCGTCGAGCGGCGTCTTGACGTCGACGATCAGCTGCCGCTGGTCCGGCATGCTGACGATCATGTCCGGCCGGATGATGCCGTCCTGCGAGCTGTTGTGTACCTGCTCCTGGAAATCGCAGTGCTCTACCATGCCCGCGAGCTCGACGAGCCGGCGCAACGTGATCTCGCCCCAGCGGCCGCGCACTTCGGGGCGACGCAATGCCTTGACGAGATTCTGCGTCTCCTGGGCCAGCGTGCTCTGGCTGAGCTGCATCGTCTCGAGCTGCTGACGAATGCTGCCATACGCTTCTGAGCGCGCCTTTTCGAGTTCACCGATTTGTTTCTGTGATTGCTGCAACGCCTCGCGTATTGGTTTCACCAGGTTCTCGACGGCCTGTTCGCGATCACCGAGTTCACGCTTCGCGCGTTCCTGGTGCGCCGACAGGTTCTGCTCCGCGAGGCGCAGGAAATTCTCGCTGTTGGATTTCAGGCTTTGATTGGCAAGCTCGGAAAACGCGGCGGTCAAGCGATGGTTCGCGGCCTCGACGGCAAGGTCACGCTCCTGCTGCAATGCCTCCTGGTCCTTCAGCCGATTCTGCAATTCCCGGTTCTGCCACTCGAGCTCGCGACGCCGGCGGCGCATGACAAGCCAGGTGAGCAGGCAGCCGAGCAACACGCCAATGAGCAGCATCGGCAGGCCGTAGTCGATCAGCGCCGGGTGAAGGGTGAGAGTTGCCATGGGCTGCCTAGCGTAACTCTTTTGTCAGGAGATGCGTGAGTTGGTCCGGCGTGGCCGCGAGATGATCCGCGTTCCAGAACCGTGGATCGTCGTCAGCGGTGATGTAGCCCCAGGCGGCGGCAATCGTGGCCATGCCGGCAGCGCGACCGGCCTCAATATCGCGAGCGGCATCCCCGACGTACACGACGTTGCCAGGATCTACGTTCAGCATGCGACTCGCGAGCAGCATCGGCGCAGGATGCGGTTTGCGTTGCGGCAACGTGTCGCCGCTTATCGCGCATGCCATGCGCCGGGTAAGGCGCAGGCCGACGAGCAGGGCATCTGTCAGAGCCTGCGGTTTGTTCGTCACCACACCCCAGGGCATGCGCTGCCGATCCAGTTCATCGAGCAGCGGTGGAAGCCCCGGAAACACGCGCGAATGCACGCACAGGTTTTCCTGGTAGAGCGCGAGAAAGTGCTTGTGCAGCATTGCGCGTGTCGCATCGTCGGCGTCCGGGAACGCAACGCGCACGAGTCCCGCGGCGCCGTTCGAAACATTGGCCCGCGCGACGTCATGATCAAAATCGTCTGCGCCATGCGCCTGCTGCAGGCGCGCGAGTGCCGCCACCATGTCGGGGGCCGTATCGACCAGCGTGCCATCGAGATCGAACAACACTGCCTTGACCCGGTCGCCCATCGTGTCGCTCATCGTGCAGCGGGCCGGCGGAAGTGCATCATGTAATTCACGTCGAGATTGGCTTCCAGCCAGTACTCCCGTGTGAGCGGGTTGTAATGGAGGCCGATGCTGTCCTGCAGTTCAAGGCCGGCTGCGCGAGCCCACGCGTCAAGCTCTGAGGGTTTGATGAATTTCTCGTAGTCGTGTGTTCCTGCCGGCAGCAGGCGCAGCAGGTATTCCGCGCCCACAATCGCAAACAGGAACGCTTTCGGGTTGCGATTGATGGTGGAAAAAAATACGTCGCCGCCCGGTTTGACAAGATCGCAGCAGGCTTGCACGACATTCTCCGGCGCTGGCACGTGCTCGAGCATTTCGAGGCAGGTCACGACATCGAACTGGCCTCTGTGCTGTGCTGCAAAATCTTCTGCCGTGGACTGCTGGTAGTCGACGTCGAGCCCGGACTCTGCAAGGTGCAGGCGCGCGACTGCGAGCGGGCCGTCGGCCATGTCGATGCCCGTGACGCGGGCACCTTTCTGTGCCATCGACTCCGCGAGGATTCCGCCACCGCAGCCGATATCGAGGACGCGTGCGGCGTCGAGCGGCGCGCGCTGGCGAATGTAGTCGAGTCGCAGCGGATTGATCTGATGCAACGGGCGAAACTCGCCGTCCGGGTCCCACCAACGCGAGGCGAGTGCGTCAAACTTGGCAATCTCCGCGGCGTCGACGTTGTTGGGTGTATCTGTCACGTTTGGACTGCTCCTGTGAATCAAATTCTGAATTATGGTTTTAGCTTGCCGCGATGCGGTCGCGCCACTCGCTGCTGCGCGCAAGTATTTCGGCAACATCAAGCTGCTGCAACTTGCCGCCATCCACGAGGTGACGGCCCGCGACCCACACGTCGCTGACCTGCGTCGGGTGGGCAGTGTAAACGAGTTGCGATTCGGGCTCGTACAGTGGCTGGCTGTTCAAAGTTGCCAGGTCGACGCAGGCGATGTCCGCCCATTTGCCTTTTTCCAGTGAGCCGATTTTGTCGTCGAGGCCGAGTGCGCGAGCCCCGTCCAGCGTCGCCATACGCAACGCCGTCGCGGCGGGCAAAGCCGCGGCGTCCTGCGACACAGCTTTCGCCAGCAACGCCGCAGCGCGCATCTCGCCAAGCATTTCGAGTTCGTTATTGCTCGCGGCGCCGTCGGTGCCAAGGCCGGTGACAATGCCGGCCTTGCGATACGACACGACATCGGCCATCCCGCTCGCGAGCTTCAGGTTGGAGCGCGGGCAGTGCACGATGTTAACGCCGCGCTCTGCGAACAAGGCAATCTCGGTTTCATTAAGATGCACGGCGTGAATCGCGAGCAGCGTGCTGTTGATCATACCGAGACGCCGCAGGCGCTCGATGGGCCGCATGCCGGTCTTCTGCTGCTCATCCGCGAGTTCGCAGGCTGATTCGTGCAGATGAATCTGGATGCGGCTGTCGAGCTGGCCGCACATCACGCGCAGTGCTGCAAAGCTGTCGTCGGAAAGTACGCTGGTCGAATGCGGTGCAAATG
>JBATFU010000331.1:0-7128 GCA_049665065.1 Woeseia sp.
AGCCAATCGATTAACGCTGCACCATAGCCACGTGACCGTTCTTCCGGCAGCGTGATCAGGTCATCCACGTAGAGCGTATCGCCGCCGAACAGGGTGTGCCTGTAACGATAACCCGCCACGGCGACAACCTTGCCGGCATCGGTAATGCTCGCAATCCGGTAACCCTCTTTTTCCATCACCCGGACACGTGACACAAAGGTGTCGCGCTCGATACCCGGCCGCAGTTCGTGCATGCAGTCAAAGCAGGCGGTGATGTCGTCGTCGGATGTTGCAGGGCATACGGTGTATTTCCGCGTACTGTTCATGATGCGAGTTCGCTCCTGAATGCTGCGAATTGTGGCGAAGAAACTGACGTTTTTATCTGGCAGACGACGAATGTTTCCGGGCATTCAGTTGATTGCCGATGCCAGGCGGTCATTGCTCATGCACTCGCGCAAAGCAATGTTTTGTTACTGCACGACCCACAGATGACTGTACCAGCCAAACACACCTTGCTTTGCGCGGTGCGGCGCGGTGCAGGTGTATTTGCTGCGACCGCTGGCCAATGGCGTGGCGGATTGCACCGTCAGCTCGCCGTCGCTCCCTTCCACGTAGAAAAGGCGCTCGCCGCTGCTGTTGTAGCAGCTTACCGCTGACAACCTGAAAGGGCCCTCCCGGAGCCGGAACGCGAGCTCGGGCGGCGGGTCGCCAGTGGGCAAGAGATGATCCGGTGATGCCGAAATTTCAATCGGCAGCGGCTCTGAATTCACGCGGATCGCAAAATTGCGTTCGTCGGCATAGCTGCCTGCGAGCGGATAGCGCGGCACCGACGTCAGTCGCGTAGCGTAGCCGGCAGCACCGGACTGTTGTCCCAGCCCATACCAGCCAAGATCGGCAAGGACTCCCTCGACGTCGGCATTAAACTCACCGTAAGGCCAGGCAAACATCCGTGGAATCTGGCCTGTCTCCTCGCTGATCCGGATTTGTGCCGCAACGGCGTTCTCGCGAATTCGCGTCAGCCAGGCATCTCGGGATTCGTCGCGCCGCAGGGCCAGTGCACTGTCGTGTTGCACACCGTGGTTGCCAATAGTCGCGCCGCTTGCCGAGATCCGCCGCAGTTGCTCCCAGCTCATGTAATTACCGAACGCTGCATCGATGTAAGACGTCGTAACAAATACCGTATAGGGCAGCCCGCGTACTTCCAGCATCGGCCGTGCAATGTTGTAAACCGACAGGTAGGCATCATCGAAAGTAATGGCCACGCTGTTATCCGGCAACGGCCTGCCCTCGTTCAGGGCATCGAGAATTTGCTGCAGCGGCACAACCTGGAAACCGTTGTCGTCAAGATAGGCGAGGTGCCTGGCAAAGGTCTCCGGCGAAACGCTGGTGCTCGCCGGCGTGTCACTGGCGACGTGGTGGTAGATCAGGATGACCGCATGATCATCCGCGCGCACCGCGCCTGCCAGCAACATTGTCAGTAGCAAAGCGCGCAGCACCCTAACCGCTCTCCAGCCCGTTATTGATAATCATCCTGCGTATTTCCTCGACGTAGGGGGCGCCGCGCTCCGAATAGCGCATAAGATGTTCGGCCAGCCGCAAGCCGGAAAGCTTTTCGCCATCATCGCGCATCTCGGCGCGCGCTATTCGCAGGTCACGGTAACTGCGATGGCTGTTGATGTTATCCATGTAGCTTGCGACGGCGTCGTGAACATTGTCGAAAGACCGGACTTCATGCCTGCGCCCTTTTGCGCGGCGTGCAGGCACCATGCCGCAACCTTCGCTGAAACACCATTCACCGAACAGCGCGTTACCTTCGCGGGCAAAGCGGGAGCGGCCCCAGCCCGACTCTTTTGCGGCCTGAATCAGGACGAGTGAAGGCGGAATCACGTCCACCCTTCGCTTCAGCAGCACCAGCGCATCCGCGTACCCCAGCTCGTCGACATCGACCTCGTAGCGTTCAGCCAGCGCCTTGAACCGCCGGCGCTGCCAGAAGCCGGGCCCTTCCCGCTCTTTTAGTGAAAACAGAAACGCCCGCTCGTCGCGGATACGGTCGTTGTGGTGCACGACGATCGGCATAAGGAAGCTGAAAAAGGCCTCTTTGCGCGCCGCCAGGTCGTGCTTCGGCAACGCCGGCAAATCGACCGCGCCCGGGTGAGGTTTTTCGTGAGTCAGGAGCAGAGTCACGCCGACGATAGCCACGAAAAACGCCGCAAACTGCGCATGAAGGCGGGATCGAAGACGGGCAATTTCACTCATTGTCAGACGGGGAGCGAACGTTGGTCGTATAGCATAACGCGGTCTGCCGCGAACGGCAGAGAAAGCGCCGTGCGAAAGCCGGATTCTCTGCTAGTCTCAGGGGTGTTCCCTCGGAGGATACCGCTATGCGTCTTGTCCTGCTGCTCAGTTGCGTGTTCATCTCCTCCTGCGTCGTTAAAGTTCGCAGCCTGCAAGTCGAATCCGTCGAGGCGCAGCAGGGTGACTCCTTCCTGGTCGAGTCTCCGGTCAAAGCACATCTCGTCGACGGCTCGGTCGTGATCTTTGATAAGGGGATGTCCGTGCTCAACGATGAGATTATCGGTGAAGGATATCGCTACGACCTGAAGCTGCAACGTCAACAGCAAGTAACTTCGATCAAGCTTGCCGACGTCGCTGCCATGGAATCCTTCCAGACGCCGCTGAATTCCGGCGCAACAGCGGCAGCGACAACCGGCGCGACGGCCGGCGGCGGCGCAGCCGGACTGGGTCTGCTCAAGCTCGTTTTTGGTTCCTGCCCCACGACGTATTCACTGGCGGGTGATGAACCGGTCCTCGAGGCTGAGTCTTTCTCCTACGCCATCGCGCCGGGCTTCGAGTCACTCGATATCGACCGACTGGGCATCGCCACCGACACGCGCGGCATTGTCGCGCTGGAGATGCGTAACGAGGCGCTGGAAACCCATTACATCAATCAGGTCGAGTTGCTGGCCGTGCCACACGCCGCGCACGAGTCTGTATTCACCGATGCGAAGCGCCGCCCGCTCGTCGTGCATTCGCTGCGACCACCCGTGTCGGCGACGGACAATTCCGGGCTGCATGTTGAAGAGGTACTTGCGGTGGCGGACGGCGACGCCTGGCGCGCGAGCAACGAGCGCCTGCAACAAGTGTCAACCGCGGATTTCAACGATTCCCTGATTCTGACTTTCGACTCACCGCTTGATGCGCCTGCCGCGCTGGTCCTGCGCCTGCGCAACAGTCTCCTCAATACCGTGCTGTTGTACGACGTCATGCTGGCAGGCCAGGGATTTCGCGCGCTCGACTGGATGGGCCGGGACCTGACCCGCCTGAAAGATCGCTGGCAGCTCGCCCGCTGGTACCGCAACACGATGGGGTTACATGTGGCCGTACGCGAAGGGGAACGGTGGCGGGAGGTGGCGTCATTCGACGACACGGGCCCGATAGCCTGGAAGGACATTGCCGTGGCACTGCCCCGCACTCGCAACAAAACAATCACCGTGCGCCTGTCATTTGTCAGTGACAACTGGCGCATTGATCAGGCGTCACTGGCAACGCTTGCGCGCGTCGCCAAGTTCGAAACGGTGCCGTTGCTGCAGATTACGGATGCCCTGGATGCCCGGCACCTTGCTGCCGAACGTGATCTTGCCGCGGATGACAAACACTATGTCATCACGCAGCCTGGCGAGCATTTTCGCCTGGCGTTTGATGCAGATGCTCTCGCCACCGAAGACCACACGTTCTTCCTCTCGGCACGTGGCTACTACATTGAATGGATGCGACGTGACTGGCTGCAAACGTCAACAACCGCTGCCTTCGAACCGAATGATGCTGCGCTGGTTGCCGCGCTGACTCGCTGGCGCTCGCAGCGCGAGACGATGCGAGCGCAATTTGACGCAACACGGATCAACGTACGATGAACGTGCGTCCTTCGGTATGGGTAAGCGCACTTGTCGCGGCCACGCTAGTCGCCTGCTCCAGCGATGTGGGCGTTAAAGTCGATGACTTCAAACCTGCACAGCTACCGGCAGGCATCGGCACGCAGGTCAATCTGCTGAAGAACGTCGTGAAGGGTAACAAGCTCGACGGTGAGCTGATCGCCGTGACGGATACCGGCCTCGTGCTGCTGCTGAACAGTCCTCTCGACACCGGTGCCGGGCCCGTGCGCTTCGTTGAAGCTCCGTTTTCGTTGATGCGCAGCGCGCGCTTCGATCAGGTTGGCAGTGCCGGCATCCGCTCCGAGGGCAAGGCAGTGGACGAGGCGCGTCTCGAGCGCCTGCGACTCCTTAGTCGCTTCCCGCAGGGGCTGGGTGACGAGCTCAAAGCCCGCCTGCTCGCAACCTACGGCGAGGCTGAGATTCATCTGCTCACTGCCCGGACAGACTAACCACTTGTTGATCAACTGGAAGTGACGCTTGCGGCTCAAGAAAATTAAGGAACAGAACATGGACAACTTTGGCGAAGTCATTGCGCCAGATACGGTGCGTTTCCGGCGGCTGCTGCCCGGCCCTGTCGAACGTGTCTGGGAACATCTCGTCGATGGTAAAAAGCGCGGCCGCTGGCTGTGCTCCGGCGATACCGGCACGGCTGTCGGCGATGACGTCACGCTGATTTTTCGCAATCAGCAACTCTCGCCGCCGGGCGATGCGCCGATGCCGGCGAAACACAGGGAAATGCCGGAGGAGATTACCTTTCACGGCAAGATTACTGCGTACGACAAACCGCATGTGTTCAGCCACACCTGGGAGCTTGGCGAAGAACATTCGGAGGTGCGTTATGAGCTTGTCGCGCAAGGTGGTAAGGTTTTGCTGACACTCACGCAGGTTCGCCTTCATACGCGTGAAATGCAGGTTGACGTCTGCGGCGGCTGGCACACGCACCTCGACACACTGGAAGACTTGCTCACCGGTGCGCCGCCGGGCCCGTTCTGGAAACGTAATGCGGAATACGAAGTACTCTACGAGGAGCGAATCCCAAAATGAGAATTGAACTGTCAAGCGTGCTCGTGGACGACCAGGACAAAGCACTCGCGTTTTACACGGGCGTCCTGGGCTTTGATAAAAAGATGGACATACCGATGGGCGAGTTTCGCTGGCTGACGGTGACCTCAAAGGAACAGCCTGACGGCCCGCAACTCGTCCTCGAACCAAACGCTCACCCGGCCGCGCGCACCTTCCAGGCCGCGCTGAAAGCCGACGGCATTCCGGCCACGGCACTTGCCGTCGACGACCTGGCAGACGTATACGAGCGCATGACCACTGCCGGCGTGGTTTTCAAGGGGCCGCCGATGGAAGGCGGCGGTGTAACGATGGCGGTATTCGACGACACCTGCGGCAACTGGATTCAACTCTACCAGCAGGGCTGATATCGCCGCAGGTAGCACAGGAATGAAGCGTTACGGCCGCCAACCTCCGGCAATCGGCCGTTGTCGAGACTTTTTTTCGGCTAGACTGTGCGCCGATTCCCGCCCGGACCAAATTCATGAACATGACTGAAGCAAACCGCCTGCGAAAACGCCTGCGCCGCAAAGTTGGCGAGGCGATTTCCGACTACAGCATGATCGATGACGGCGATCGCATCATGGTCTGCCTGTCTGGCGGCAAAGATTCCTACGCGATGCTGGACCTGCTGCTGGACCTGCAGAGAATTGCGCCCGTACGCTTCGAGCTCGTTGCAGTGAATCTCGATCAGAAGCAGCCGGGTTTTCCGGAGCATGTGCTGCCCGAATACCTTGCGGCGCTTGGCGTCGAATACAAAATTGTTGAGAAAAACACCTACCGCATCGTTAAAGAGCGCATCCCCGAAGGCAAGACAATGTGCGGACTGTGTTCACGCTTGCGGCGCGGCACGTTGTACGAAACTGCACAAACGATAGGGGCAACCAAGATCGCACTCGGCCATCACATGGACGATCTCGTCGAAACCCTGTTTCTCAACATGTTTCATGGCTCTCGCCTGAAGACGATGCCGCCGAAGCTGCTAAGTGACGATAAGCAGAATATCGTAATCCGGCCGCTCGTTTATTGCCGCGAACGTGAGATCGAACGGCTCGCCAAACAGCGTAGTTACCCGATAATTCCCTGCACGTTGTGCGGCTCGCAGCCGAACCTCGAGCGGGTACGCATTAAGAAAATGCTTGCGGACTGGGAGCGCGAAACACCGAACCGGGTTGTGAGTATTTTTAAATCGATGCAAAGCGTGTCGCGCAGCCACCTGCTGGATCGTGACCTTCATGATTTCGCATCCCTTGCGCTGGAATCCGCCAGCGACCCCGACGCACTCAGCGCCGCGGTTGATGAGCCTGCTCTGGCCGCCGCGAACTGAAGACTGCTCCCGCCAAAGTTCAAGACGGATGGTTCCACCAAAAAAAAAGCCGGGGCACTTTCGCACCCCGGCTTTTGTCCTTCCTGTGACTGCTGTTACCGGCTGGTAATCCGCAGTACCACGCGGCGATTCATCGCCTTTCCTTCCTTGGTTCCATTACTCGCAATGGGCGCCGACTCACCGTAACCGCGAACGGTCATGCGATTCATCGGAACTCCACGAGCAGCCAGATAGTCACGCACTGATCGTGCACGACGCTCTGACAAAGACTCGTTGTAATCAGCAGCACCGTCGCTGTCGGTATGACCGGCGACTTCGACTGTGATTGACGGATTGCGACGCAGCGTTTCAGCAGCATCGTTCATCACCCGCTCCGCACCCGGCAGTAACTCCGCCGAGTTATAGGCAAAGTTAACGCCCGGCAGTGTGATTTCTTCCTTGATCTCGCAACCGTTAACGTCGACCTGTGCACCGGCACGCGTGTTCGGGCACTTGTCGAGGCGATCAACGACCTTGTCGCCGTCGCTGTCCATTTCACAGCCCTGCGCATTAACTTTTGCGCCGGCAACCGTGTTCGGGCACATATCGAGACCGTCTTTTATACCGTCGCCGTCGCTGTCACGTTCGCAGCCATTACTATCAACCGTAGCACCGGCACGTGTCATCGGACACTTGTCGCGTGAATCAGCAACACCGTCTTTGTCACCGTCGAGTTCGCAACCGTTTGCATCAACAGCAGCACCAAGTGGCGTAGCCGGGCAACGATCATTGGCGTCAACGATGCCGTCACCGTCGGTATCGATATACCTCGGCGACTTCGTGCCGAATGGGAAC
>JBATFU010000332.1:0-13353 GCA_049665065.1 Woeseia sp.
CCTTCAGCGCGTAACGAGAAACCTCGGTTCGACCCCTATTATTATTAGCGCGCTGCCGCTGCCGTGGCGCGTTCGTCTTCGCGACGCAGCACTTCGCCGGCCAACGCCAGGTACGCCAGTGCCCCGCGTGAATTGCGATCGTGGTACATCACGGGCCTGCCAAAGCTTGGCGCTTCGGCGAGTCGTACGTTGCGCGGCACGACGGTGCGAAACACCTTGTCTTCGAAGTGCTCGATCAGCTGCTCGGAAACTTCGTTCGACAGATTAATACGCGGATCGACCATGGTGCGCAGCAATCCAAACACCTCGAGCTCCGGGTTGACGCTGCTGCGAACCTGTTCGATCGTGTTGAGCAAGGCAGTGAGTCCCTCGAGCGCGTAGTACTCGCACTGCATCGGGATCAGCACACCGTGCGCGGCAGTGAGCGCGTTGACTGTCAGCATGTTTATTGACGGCGGACAGTCAATCAGAATGAAATCGTAAAGCCCCGCGACCGGCTTCAGGGCCTGGCGCAGTTTCATTTCGCGACCGAGTTCCTGCAGCAGCTGCACTTCGGCAACCGTCAGGTCTTCGTTGCCGGGCAGCAAGGCAAACTCGCCTTCCGGTACCGAGACAATCGAATCAGCGGCCGTGGCATCGCCGAGTAACACGTCGCAGGCTGTGCGTTCGACTTCGCGCTTGTCGACGCCGCAGCCCATCGTCGCGTTGCCTTGGGGATCAAGATCGACCAGCAACACCCGCCGGTGCGTTGCCGCGAGCGATGCAGCGAGATTTACACAGGTGGTGGTCTTACCAACGCCGCCCTTCTGGTTGGCGACTGCGATGATGCGCGTCACGGGCGCACCACGTTACGGCGCGACAGGCGAATAACGTGTCGCTCGCGGTCATCCATTCCAGGCACTTTCAATTCAGTCACGGTGGTTTCCCATACGTCGCTCAGCGGCCCGAGTTCGCGGACCTCGGCTTCCGGATTTTTTCCCTTGAGCGCCAGCAACACGCCCGTCTCGGCCACGAGATGGCCTGCCAGCGCCACAATGCGCGGCAGCGCGGCGAAAGCGCGCGCGATCACGGTATCAAAACGCATCAAAGGCGTGTATCTCTCTGCCCGGGCCTGCACGGTATTCACATTTTGTAGCCCGAGCTCGCCAATCATATGCTGAACGAAGCGGATTTTCTTGCCGTTACTGTCGAGCAGCGTGAATTGACGGTCTGGCGCCACGATTGCCAGCGGCAGGCCCGGAAAGCCGCCGCCGGTTCCCACATCCAGCACGCGGGTGCCCTGCAATAACGGCAGCGCGGCGAGACTGTCGAGAATGTGGCCCGGCACCATGTCGTCTATGTCACGGATTGCCGTGAGGTTTACGCGTTTATTCCAGCGCTCGAGCTCGCTCAGGAGCCGCGCCAGCTGCGCGGCGGCACCACTCGGCAGCACCACGCAGAGTTCCGCGGCTCCGGCAGCGATGCTCTCCTTAAGACCGGCCATGGGCGTGCGGCTTGCTACTCGCTGCCAACCAGGTGCTGGCGAAAAAACAGCACCATAGCCTGTTGATAAATATCGCGATTCTCTTTCTTGCGGTAACCGTGGCCTTCGTTCAGCGCGTTCATGTACCAGACCGTCTCGCCCTGAGCCCGCAGCGCCTCGACCATTTGCTCCGCCTCGGTGACCGGCACGCGCGGATCGTTCTGGCCCTGCACGATCATCATCGGCACCTTGATCTTCTCGACGTTATTCAGCGGGCTTATTTTCTCCAGGTGCGCACGCATAGCCGGATCGCGCTCGTCGCCATACTCAACGCGACGTAAATCCCGCCGATAGTCCTGCGTGTTCTCGAGGAACGTCACGAAGTTGCTGATGCCAACCACATCAACAGCAGCCGCGAGTCGGTCGCTGTAATGCACCGCGCTCGCCAGCACCATGTAGCCGCCATAACTGCCGCCGTAAACCGCCACACGTGATGCGTCGAGATCGGGCTCTGTTTCTATCCAGTCGAGCAATGCACCGATATCGCGTACCGAGTCCTCGCGCTTCATGCCGTTGTCGAGTTGCAGGTAGCTCTTGCCGTAGCCGGTTGAACCGCGCACGTTCGGCACAACCACCGCAACACCGAGCTTCGCAAGCCACATCTGGTACGTGCTGCTGAAGTACGGCCGCGACTGGCCCTCCGGCCCGCCGTGAATTGAAATCACCACGGGGTGCGGTCCCTTGCCGGCAGGCTTGTAGACCCACGCCGGAATCTGCCGCGGCTTGCCGTTCACCGTATCAAAGGTCGGGTAACTGACAAGCTGCGGCTCGCGGAACTGCGTGGTGTCGAGGCCGCCGACTTCGCTGTAAGTCCAGCGCGTCAGCTTGCCCGCATCGAGCGGCTTTTTGCCAAGCTCCATGACGTAAACGTCACCGGGCGCCGTTGCCGTGTTCATCGTTAATGCGACGCGGCTGTCGTCCGGGCTGAACTTCACGCCGTAGACGGTACCGACCGGCAAATTATCGAGGCGGCGGTATTTGCGGCTGCGCGTGTCCATCACATACAGCGCCGTGCGGCCATTCTCGTTCACCTGGAAGATCATGCGGCGCCGGTCGTTGCTCAGCGTGCCACCCTCGACGTCCCAGGGAATGTCGGCCGTGACAATCTCGGGCTGACTGCCTGGCTCAAAAGACTGCCACGCAAGCTGCGTAAACTCACCGCCGCGGTTGGTCACCATCCACATGCCGGTGTCATTTTCATCCATCGCCACGACGTAGTTCACCGACGGATTCTCTGCACTGCCGGCGAGCTGCGTTTGTTCACCGGAATCGAGATCGAGCATGTAGATGCCCGAATTCGCAATGCTGACGTAATTCATGACCAGCAGCTTGCGGCCGCTCCTGGTGAACTCTGACGGGCCCCACCACGTGCCGTCCGGTGATTCAAGCGCCAGCTTTGCAGATGCAGGATCGCCGGCATCCATGATCCAGATGTCGTTCGATGCGCCGTTCCTGCGTGTGCTCTGGAACGCAAGGCGGGTGCCATCGCGATTCCATTCCACCGCACCGTTGCGAGATTCGCCGTCAGTCAGCATCGTTGCATTGCCGCTCGCGGGATCGAACGTGAAGATCTGCGCAAACTCGGAGCCGCCGGCATCCTGCGTGAAGGTCAGCAGGCTGCTGTTTGGCTGGCGCTCAACGCTGCCGATCGGTTCAGCGAAGAACGTCAGCTGATGACGCGCGCCGCCGGGCAGGTCTACACGATGAATCTGGCTGACGTCAGCAAAGCGAGTGTCGATGTACAGGCTCTCACCGTCGGCAGTCCAGTCGATGACGCCTGCGGAGCGCACGTTCTGGAAGCGGTTCAGGTCGTCGGCGACCTCCTGCGGAATGGCCGGAATATCCTCGAGAACGAGATTGCCGTTATTCAGCGTCGTGCGCTCCACGGCGAACGCTGCGGTAACCGCCAGTAACGCGGTTACAGGGATCAAAAGTCTTAACATCGTGTAGCTCCGTTTTGTCAGGCGACAAGCAACGCCATGAAATCGTCAACCGTCGTGGCGCCAAGCGCGGCCTGGTCGGCCGCCAGCTTGTGCAGCTGCTGCCACTGGCCTTTTGCAAGTTTCGGAGACACGCTGTCTTCGAACTTTTTAATAAGCACCGGGATACCCTCGGCGCGGCGCTGGCGATGACCGATCGGGAAATCGATCGCAACCTTGTCGGTTGACGTGCCATCTTTGAAAAAGACCTGCACCGCATTACCGATGTAGCGTTTCTGCGCATCGAAGTAATCCTTCGTGTACTGCTTGTTCTCGCTGACCTGCATCTTGTCGCGCAGTGCATCAATGCGCGGATCGCTGGCAACGTCGTCTTCGTAATCCGCCGCGGTAAGGCGGCCGAAGATCAGCGGCACGGCGACCATGTACTGAATGCAGTGATCGCGATCGGCCGGGTTATCAAGTGCGCCGGTCTTGTCGATAATGCGCACCCCCGCTTCCTGCGTTTCGATGACGATGCGCTCCACTTCAGCGACGCGATCTTTCACGGCATCGTGCAGCTGCATCGCGCACTCGACCGCGGTTTGCGCATGGAACTCGGCCGGATAGGAAATCTTGAACAGAATATTTTCCATCACGTAACTGGCGTAGCCCTGCGTGAAGCTGAACGGCTTGCCCTTGAACAGCACGTCGTACCAGCCCCAGGTTTTCGCGGTTAACGCGGACGGGTAACCCATCTCGCCGGTCATCGCGATCAGCGCATGGCGCACGGCGCGACTGGTCGCGTCGCCCGCGGCCCAGCTCTTGCGCGAACCTGTATTCGGCGCATGGCGATAGGTGCGCAGCGCGCCGCCGTCAATCCACGCATGCGATACCGCGTTGATGACCTGTTCGCGGCTGCCGCCAAGCATGCGCGTAACGACCGCGGTGGAGGCAACGCGAACCAGCAATACATGATCGAGCCCAACGCGGTTGTAACTGTTCTCCAGTGCGAGGACGCCCTGGATTTCGTGCGCGCGAATCATCGCGGTCAGCACGTCCTGCATCGTCAGCGGTTTCTTGCCCTCGGCGCGCGCCTTGCGACTCAGGTAATCGGCAGTAGCCAGAATGCCGCCCAGGTTGTCAGACGGGTGACCCCACTCGGCGGCGAGCCAGGTGTCGTTGAAATCGAGCCAGCGCACCAGTGTGCCGATGTTGAATGCGCCCTGTACCGGGTCGAGTTCAAACGGCGTGCCGGGCACGCGCGCGCCGCCGGGCAGGGTCGCGCCTGGCACAACCGGGCCGAGCAGCTTGGTGCAGGCCGGGTAATCAAGCGCCTGGAAGCCGCAGGCCAGCGTATCGAGCAGGCAGTAGTGCGCGGTCTCGTAGGCGAGTTTCGATTTCGGTGCGTCACCGCATACGTAGTCTGCAATATCGGTGAGCACCTGGTCGGGAGCGGGCCGCTTGGCCGAGCGAATGTCGTGTCCGGACATGGAGGTTCCTTAATGTTTTCGTTATCGAATTTTCAAAAGCAGGTGGTTAATGTCACTGCGGTCGGCGCCAGTGACGGCAACCTTTGGCGGGATCGCGTAATGCCTGCGGCCGCTGCCAATGTATTTTTCCTGGCACGAAAGTACGGCCTCGATCACGAATGAGGCCCTGTACCATGACCGCACGCCGCTGTTGGCTGGCCACAAGCAATTTGCAAAACCGGCAACAGCAAACGCGCGCTCACTTTCGCGGTTCTAGCGCTTTTCGATCGGCACCCACTTCTGCAGACCCGGGCCGACGTAATCCGCCGCCGGCCGAATCAGCTTGTTGTTGGCACGCTGTTCCATGATGTGTGCGGACCAGCCGGTGATGCGCGAGCAGACGAAGATCGGTGTGAACAAATAGGTCGGTATGCCCATGAAGTGATAAACACTTGCGGCGAAGAAGTCTGCGTTGGCGAACAGTTTCTTCTCGTCCCACATGACTTTCTCGATGGCTTCGGAGATGTCATAGAGCTGCATGTTGCCGGCTTCTTGCGCCAGCGCTTTCGACATCTTCTTGTTAACCGAATTGCGCGGATCCGAGGTCGTGTAAACACGATGTCCGAAGCCCATGATCTTTTCCTTGGCAGCCAGCATCTCGTGCACGCCGCGCGCCGCCTCCTGGGCGGATGAGAATCTCTGGATAAGCTCCATCGCCGCCTCGTTCGCGCCGCCGTGCAATGGCCCGCGCAGCGCGCCGATCGCGCCGGTCACTGCCGAATGAAAATCAGACAGGGTGCCGGTGATCACGCGCGCCGTGAACGTCGAGGCATTGAACTCATGCTCGGCGTACAGGATCAGCGTGGTTTGCAGGCATTTGGCGTGCATCGGCGGCGGCGGCTTGTCGTGCAGCATGTGCAGGAAGTGACCGGCGACGCTGTCGTCGTCGGTCTCGACGTTGATGCGTTTGCCGTCTGTATGAAAGCGGTGCCAGTACAACAGCATGGACGGCAGGCAGGCGAGCAACCGGTCGGCAACGTGCTGCTGGTTTGCGAAATCGCCTTCCGGTTCGAAATTGCCGAGCACTGACACGCCGGTGCGCAACACGTCCATCGGGTGCGTATCCGCCGGCACCATCTCGAGCACTTTTTTCAGATTGTCCGGCAGACCGCGCAGCGTTTTCAGGCGCGCTATGTAGGCTGTGAGTTCTTTCTGCGTCGGCAAATTGCCGTACAGCAGCAGGTAGGCGACTTCTTCGAAGGTCGCGTTGTCGGCCAGGTCGTAGATGTCGTAGCCGCAATAGGTCAGGCCCGCGCCTTCCTTGCCAACCGTGCACAGCGAGGTCGTGCCGGCAACTACGCCCGCCAGTCCGCCCGTCTTTTTCGTTGCCGTCATCTGCTGACTCCTTTATTTGTTTTTCGGCTGCGTCTTTGCCTGTCCAGCAAACAGCGCATCGAGTTTTTGTTCGTAGTCGTGATAACCGAGCACGTCGTATAGCTCATCACGCGTTTGCATGTTTTTGATCAGGGACTGCTGCGTGCCGTCGCGCCGCAGCGTCTGGTACACATTGCTGGCAGCGGCCGCCATCGCGCGACTCGCGGTCAATGGGTACAGCGCCATGTGTACACCGACGGATGACAGCTCGTCGAGCGTGAACAGCGGTGTCTGGCCGAACTCGGTGAGGTTCGACAATACCGGCACGCTGACCTGGTTAACGAACTCGCGGTATTCATCAAGCGTCGTTAACGCCTCTGCAAAGATCATGTCGGCGCCTGCAGCGACGTAAGCCGCGGCGCGCTCGATCGCCGCCTGTTGTCCTTCCACTGCATGCGCGTCGGTGCGCGCCATGATCGCAAACCTGTCGTCCGTGCGACCGTCGACCGCCGCCTTGATGCGATCGCACATCTCTTCGGTCTCAACGAGTGCCTTGCCCGGCCGGTGACCACAGCGTTTCACCGCCACCTGGTCTTCGATGTGGCAGGCGGCAGCGCCGGCACGAATCATCTCGCGCACCGTGCGGCCGATCATGAAGGCACTGCCCCAGCCGGTATCGGCATCGACCAGCAATGGCAGGTCGCTCGCGTAAGTGATGCGGCGAATATCCTCGCAAACGTCGTTCAACGTGGTCATCGCGAGATCCGGCAAACCGAAAGAGTGGTTCGCCACACCGGCGCCGGACAGGTACAGGGCTTTGAACCCGGCTCGCTCAGCCAGCAGCGCCGCGTAGGCGTTGATCGCGCCGACGACCTGCAGCGGCTGCTCCTCGTCGAGGGCCTGCCAGAATCGTGCGCCTGCCGATGTCTGCATCGTGGGTCTCCGGACCTGAGAATGAATGGACGCCGGGGCTTCTGCGCGTACCAGCGGCGGCGTCGCCGAAGAGCGCTGTCAGGGATTCCCGGGGCAGCGGATTCTAAACTACCGGGGAGGCGTTTCCCAAATGAGCGGCCCGATGGAGCACCGGTCCGTCAGGCAATTGTGACGATCTTGCGGCCGGTCACTTTGCCGTCGATGTAGGCCTGGAACTCGCCCGGCAGCTCGGCGAAAGGGACTGATTCACCGGCAATCCGCTCGAGGTGGCGTGGCTTGAGATCGCCGCCCAGCCTGCGCCACACCGCGAGCCGCAGCGCGCGCGGCGTGTCAACGGAGTTAATGCCGAGCAGGCATACCGCACGCAGGATGAAAGGCATCACGGTGGTATGCAGCTCGTGGCTGGCGGCCAGCCCAATGCTCGCGATGTTGCCACCGTATTGCATCGTGCGCGTCAGCCAGGTCAGCCAGTCGCCGCCGAGGTTGTCGATCGCGCCGGCCCACTCCGCTTTTTCGAGCGGGCGCTTGCCGAGGTCAATATCGTCCCGCAACAGCACGCGCGTGGCGCCGATCGAGCGCAGGTAGTCTGCCTCGCCGGCTTTGCCGGTAACCGCTACCGTCTCGTAACCGCGCGCGTCGAGCATGTCGAGCGCGAGGCTGCCGACGCCGCCGCTTGCGCCGGTCACGACTACCGGGCCGTTCTCGGGCAGCTGGCCGTTCTGTTCCATGCGATGAATTGCGAGTGCCGCCGTGTAACCGGCCGTGCCGATCTGCATCGCGGCGCGGGCACTGATGCCGGCAGGCAGTGGCACCACTGCGTCGGCCGGGACGCGCGCGTACTCGGAGTAGCCGCCATCGCGGGTTTCGCTCAGGCCGCAGCCGTTGACCACAACCGCGGCACCCGGTTCGAGATCGGGATCCGCAGACTCGACGATGGTGCCGGCAAGGTCGATACCGCCGTTCAACGGGTAGCGGCGCAGGATGCGGCCTTTACCGGTGGCGGCCAGCGCATCCTTGTAGTTTATCGTCGAGTGGCTGACTTTAATCAGCGTGTCGCCCTCGGTCAGGTCCTCGACACTGAGTTCCGCGAAACCGGCGCTGATGCGCTCATCATTCTGATCGATGCGGAACGCACGAAAATTTTTCATTAGCTAACCTTTCGGTTCGGTCGGACTGCCGTGATCCAGCCAGTGCTCGAGCCCTTGCGTGTTGAGTTTGACGTCCATGCCGAGCAGCTCCTGCAATTCCTCATTCGACTTTTTTACGCCGTGTGCTTTCGCCCGGTTGGCAAGATACGCAAACAGGGCGCGTTCGATGGCAGCTGTGCGATCAGCCTGCCGCGCTTGGCGGGTCGCAATATCTACAAAGTCTTCAATGCAGCTGTGCATATCGTCTGCCAGCCGCTGCAGGTCTGTCACGCGACTGTAGTGCGTCAGGAATATCTGCTTTGGTTCGCAGGCCATGATGCGATCGACGGCGCGGTGCGCTTCGGCCGGGTCAAAATGCACCGGCGTCGTCGTTGGGAAAATAAACTCGCCGCGATCGGTATCGAGTTCACGATACGAAATGCCAAAGCTGTCGCCAGAAAACAGGGCGGCGGCCTCCGGGTCATGCAGGCAATAGTGGTGGCGCGCATGGCCTTCCGTGTAAAGACAAAAAAAGCTGCGACCGTGCAATGTGAATTCATGCTCATCGCGCGCCTCGATGACGCGCTTTGCGCTTATCGGCTGAATGTCGCCGTACATTTCCGCGAATTCCGCTTCACCATAAACCGCCTGCGCGCCCTTGATCAGTTTGGCCGGATCAATCATGTGCCTTGCGCCGCGCGGATGAATGACAGCGATCGCGTTCGGCAGGTGCTGCATCAGCAGGCCTGCACCGCCGGCATGGTCGAGATGCACATGGGTCAGAAATACCCAATCGACGTCGGCAGGCGTCAGGTTTTTTTGCTCGAGTGCGTCGAGCAGCAGCGGCACGCTGTGATTCGTGCCGGTATCGACGAATGCCGCGTGTCCGCGTTCGACGATCAGGTGACTCGCATCGAGCTTCGGTCGAACGTAATCCGTATCAACCGCGGTGATGCCGAAAGCGTAGGATGTGGTGGACGCAACGGCCATCGGGGTTGCGCGGCGGGCGCGCTCAGTCCTGCTCTTGCGGCGTGTACAGGCCTTCCTGCTTGCTCCAGACTTTTGCGATCGCTTCGATATCAGCGTCGGTCAATGCGGCCGCGAACGCGGTCATCACGTTGTTCTTGCGCACACCGTTCTTGTACTGGTTCAGCGCCTCAATGATGTAGCTCTCTTCCTGTCCCGACAGCGTGGCGGGAACAGGCATCAGGCCGGTCGCGCCGCCGCCGTGGCAGGCGAGGCAGGTTGCCGCCGGGGCGATATCCTTGACCATGTCGCTCGTCACGTGATCAAGCGCCGCTTCATCGCCCTGAAAATAGCTGGCGAGTACGGCGATATCTTCGTCAGATAAAGATCCACCCTGCGCCTGCATCGTCGGGTGCGGCCGATCACCGCTGCGATAAGCCTTCAACGCGGTTTCAATGTAGCCGGCTTTCTGGCCGCCAAGTTTCGGCACGCGATAAGACGGGTAAGCGTTGCGGTATCCCTCAATGCCGTGACAGCCGAGGCAGGTATACGCCAGCGTCTTGCCGCTGTCGGCAGCGTCCTCTGCGATGGCGGGCAGCGGCGAAATCGCGCCGATGGCCAACAGAGCAGCGGCGGTAGCAATGAATTTTTTGGCAGTAATCACGATATTTTTCCGGGGCTTAGCGGGCCGTCGAGGGACCGGGGAGCAAACGAGGGCAGTATGTTAGTGACTCGTCCCGCCGATTTCCAGAGATGCAGCGTCGATTGGGTCACAGCGCAGCATGCTAGCATGGCCGGCCTTTTTTGAATCCAGCCAAAACGCCTGAAGGATCCTGATGAAACGCTGGCTATTGGCGAGCCTGATTGGGCTCGCGCTTCTGGTCTTCCTGGCACCGGGCATCATCGGCATGCTGGCGGAGCGCTCGCTCGAGCAGCAGCTCGAACAAAACAGCCGGCTGGGTCCGCAGTACGCCGTACGAGAACTCAACTTCGCGCGCGGCTGGTTTACCTCGGCAGGCCGCCACCGGGTGCCGATTGCCGACGCCTCGCTCGCCCGCTTCATCGCTGCTGTAACGCCAGGCGCGGGACAGCGCGACGCACCCGCACTCATTATCGAAACCCGCCTCGAACACGGCCTGGTGCCGCTCGGCAGCGCACCGCGCAGCGCCAGTTCGCTGCTACCGGCGCTGGCGACCGGCGTCTCGACGCTGGCACTCGAGTTGCCTGACGGCAGCGAACTGCCGGTGCCGGGCGTCCTGTATTCGCGGATCGGGCTGACCGGCAGCGCGACGTTTCGTTACGAACTGCCGGCCGGCAGTGAGGCGCGCGACAGTACGCGCATCGACTGGCAGGCCAGCGACGTGACTTTCAGCAGCAACAGCAATGGTCGCGAACTGGGCATCGCCGCAAACCTGCCCGGCCTGCGGTTTGACAGCGACTGGCAGCACGCCGAATTTTCCGCAGCAGAGATCGAAGCCAGCAGCCGGGCGACGCCGTGGGGGTTTGCGGTTGGCGACGTCCGCCTGCGACTTGCTGACGCCAACTGGAAATCGGCTGCTGTTGCGAATCGCCTGGCTTCGTTTGAACTCGAGGCAAATTCCGCTGTACAGAACGCGGCAGCGCAGGGTGAGTTAAGTTTCAAACTGCTTGGCCTTGAGACGGCGGACGGCGCCTACGACATTGAACTGGCGGCAGGCAGTGCCGATGCCAGTGCCGAACTGCTCGGCCCCGTCATTCGCGGCCTGCAATACAGCGCGACGAACCAGCAACTTGCCAGCGGGCAGATGTATCCGGGCTTTGATACAGACCTGCGGCGCCTGCTGTCGGCAGGCTTCACGCTGAACCTGGAAGGGCTGCAGCTACGCACGCCGGACGGCGATGCGCTGGCGTCAATAGCATTGCAGTTGCCGCGCCTCGATGAGGTCGCAAGCTGGCCGGGCCTTTTACTCGCACTCTCCGCGCAGACGAACATCGAACTCGCGCGGGCGCGGGTGGAAACGCCGTCGCCATTCAGCGATCAATTGCGCATGTTGATTGCCGGCGGCTTCCTGGTACTCGATGGCGACATGTACCGCATGCAGGCCGACTACGCCAAGGGCAAGGCGACCATCAACGGCGCGCCGCTGGCCATTCCGCTGGAGCTGCTGCGCTAGGCAGCGGAGATCTGCGAGCCGAGATCGAGATCGGCCGCGCGGTGGCAGGCCACTTTGCCAGCGTCGATGGCCACGAGCGGCGGTCGCTCCTGCCGGCAAATTTCGATAGCGAACGGACAGCGCGGATGAAACGCACAGCCCGCAGGCGGCTGCAGCAGTGACGGCACCTCACCGCTGACCGGTGGTTCTTCGCGCACGACGTTCGGGTCCGGCACCGGCACCGAGTCCATCAATGCCCTTGAGTACGGGTGCCGCGGCCGCGCGAACAGCGCATGACTCGGCGCCTCTTCAACAATGCGACCGAGATACATGACGAGAATGCGGTGGCTAATTGACTTGACCACGCCCAGGTCGTGCGAAATGAATAACAGCGACAAGCCCTGTGCCTGCTGCTCTTTCTTCAGCAGCGCCAGTATTTCGTTACGCACTTCGCCATCGAGCGCGGCAACCGCTTCATCCAGGATCAGCAGTTTCGGCTGCACGATCAGTGCGCGTGCCAGAGCAACGCGCTGCGCCTGCCCGCCGGACAGCTGCTGCGGAAACCGCGAGGCAAGGCGCGGCTCCAATTCGACGCGCGACAGCATCCATGCGACGGCTTCCTCGCGTGCGCTCGCTTTCAAATACGCGGCGTGCACGCGCAGCGGCTCTGCCACGATGTCGCGAACGCGCATTGCCGGGTTCAGGGAACCAACCGGGTCCTGGAACACGAGCTGCATTTCCTTGCGCAGCTCCAGGGCGCGGTCTGCGGTTGGCGCGGCAAGCGGATTGCCAAGGAAGCTCGCCTCCCCCGCGGCGATCGGCAACAAACCCAGCAGCGCGCGAACGAGGCTCGTTTTGCCGGCGCCTGACTCGCCAACCAGCGCCAGCGTTTCGCCCGGTGCCAGTTCGAGACTCGCTTCCCTGACAGCGGGTATCTCGACGCGTCGCCAGACCGCGGCAAACGGTTTTTCGTAGTAGCTGGCGCTGACCTTGCTGACGACGAGCAGCGGATCCTGTTGCTCGGGCGTGGCGGGCGGAACGATATCGTTCATTGCCGGGGTTGCCGCGAGCATGGCGCGGGTGCGCTCGTGCTGTGGCGCATTGAACAGCGTGCGCGTGTCGCCCTGCTCTGCGACGCGCCCGTGATCGAGCACGAGCATGCGTTCGCAGTTGCCGGCGATGATGCCCATGTCATGCGAGATCAACAGCAACGCGAGTCCGTATTGTTTTCGCAGGCGCGACAACAAAGCGAGTATCTGCGCCTGCACGGTGACATCAAGTGCAGTCGTCGGTTCGTCAGCAATAAGCAACTCGGGTTCGCAAAGCAGCGCCGCGGCAATCATCACGCGCTGGCGCATGCCGCCGGATAGCTGGTGCGGATACACGTTGAGCTGGCGCTCCGCATCGGGCAAGCCAACCTGGCGCAGCAGGTCGATCACGCGCCGCTCTGCCGCTGCGCCGGCCGCAAGTTTGTGGGCGCGCAGAATCTGTTCCAGTTGCTGGCCCACGCGCAGGTAAGGGTTCAGTGCCTGCAGCGGGTCCTGGAACACCATTGCCATGCGTTGCGCGCGGAACCGGTTGAAGGTTTTCTCGTCGGCGCCGCAGAGCTCGGTGCCAGCGAATTTGATACTGCCGCTGACGCTGGCGCGCGATCCGCACAGCCCCATCAGCGCCAGCGCGGTCTGCGTTTTGCCTGCCCCCGATTCGCCGACGAGCCCCAGCGACTCGCCTGCCGCGACCTGGAAGCCAACTTTCTTCAATACCGCCCGGTCGCTCTGGTAGCGCAACGTCAGCTCGTTGACGGACAGCAGGCTCATTCGCCTGCCTCCGCCGGATCGAGCACATCGCGCAGGCCGTCGCCGAGAAAATTGAAGCAGTACAAGGTCAGCGCCAGCACCGCTGCCGGCATCA
>JBATFU010000333.1:0-4081 GCA_049665065.1 Woeseia sp.
GGTGGCGATTGGTGAGGACCTGGCCGACAGCGACGCGCGTACCGTCGATGCCAGCGGTCTTTGGATCACGCCCGGCATTATCGACGTGCATTCTCATCTCGGCGTTTACCCGAGTCCGGATGTCGCGGCGCACAGCGACGGCAACGAAGCAACCGCCCCGAACACCGCGCAGGTCTGGGCCGAGCACAGCGTGTGGCCACAGGACCCGGGTTTCATAACCGCACTGGCCGGGGGTGTGACCACGCTGCAGATTCTGCCGGGTTCCGCGAACCTGTTCGGTGGCCGCAGCGTGACGCTGAAAAACGTGCCTGGCAAATCGGTCATGGACATGTAGTTTCCCGGCGCACCGTACGGCCTCAAGATGGCCTGCGGCGAAAATCCCAAACGCGTTTATGGCGGTCGCAGCATGCAGCCGTCAACGCGCATGGGTAACGTCGCGAGCGTCCGCGCTGCGTGGATTGCGGCCCGGGACTATATTGACAAGCAAGCCAAAGCAGAGAATGGCGAAGGCGAGCCGCCACTGCGGGACCTGCAGCTGGAAACACTCGCCGGCGTGCTGAAAGGCGAAATCCTGATTCACAATCATTGCTACCGGGCTGACGAGATGGCCGTCATGCTCGAAATCGCGAAGGAATTTGACTACAGCATTGCGGCCTTTCATCACGCGGTCGAGGCATACAAGATTCCCGAGCTGCTGGCAGAGAACGATGTCTGTGCTGCAGTCTGGGCAGACTGGTGGGGATTCAAGATGGAAGCGTTTGACGGCATTCGCGAAAACGCAGCGATCGTCGACCATGCCGATGCCTGCGCAATTATTCATTCAGATGACAACTTCGGCATTCAGCGTCTGAATCAGGAAAGTGCAAAAGTCATGGGCGCTGCGGCCAACGCGGGAATCCAGATTGCGCCAGAGCGTGCCATACGCTGGACAACGGCGAATGCGGCCAAAGTGCTCGGCGTGCTCGACGTGACCGGCACCCTCGAAGCAGGGAAAATGGCTGACGTTACTGTATGGAGCGGTAATCCCTTCAGCGTTTATACAACTGTCGAGCGCGTCTATATCGACGGTGCACTGGTGTATGACCGTTTGCAGCCGGGCACCAACCCGGTTACCGACTTCAGCCTTGGAACGGCGCGCGCAACAGGAGGTGCACAATGAAAACTGCCCACTGGATTGCGGCACTCATGTTGCTGCCCCTCGCCGTTCTGGCAGACACCTTTGTCGTTCGTGGCGCCACGGTACATACGGTCGGTGCCCGCGGCACGCTCGCACGCGCAGACATCGTGGTCGAAAACGGCGTGATACGCGAGGTCGGCGCGAACGTGGACGTGCCGTCCGGTGCCCGCGTGATCGAGGCCGAAGGCAAGATAATAACGCCGGGATTATTTACGCCGATGGGCCAGATCGGCGTTACCGAGGTCAATGCCGTCGACGGCACGAACGACTACCTGCAACGCGGCGCGGACTTCAGCGCAGGTTTTGATCTGGCCGATGCGTTCAATCCGAATTCGACGCTGATTGCCGTTAATCGCATCGAAGGCGTGACCCGCGCCGCTGTAACGCCATCGGGTTCAGGACCGGACGAAAACGGCAATGTCAGCCAGGTGTTATCCGGCCTCGGTGCCATCGTGCACCTTGGCGGTGCCGATCAGCCAATCGTGAAACGGCATGCCATGCTGGTGATTCAAACAGGCGAACGCGGCGCCAGGCTGGCCGGCGGCTCGCGTGCGGTTGCGCTGCAAAAATTGCGGACCGCATTCGATGACGCAATAGACTACGCGGCTAACCGGGCCGCCTATGACAGTGGCAATCGCCGTGCCTACTCTGTCAGTCGCGCCGATCTGGAGGCGCTGCAGCCTGTACTGCAGGGTGATATTCCGGTGCTCGCGCTGGCAGATCGCGCCAGCGACATCCGCAACCTCGTGAAGCTTGCCGGCGCCTATAAACTGCGCATGATCATTGCCGGTGGTACCGAGGCATGGATGCTGGCAGACGAGGTTGCCGCGGCGAATGTCGGCGTGATCCTGAGCGCCGTCAGCAATCTGCCCGATAACTTCGATGAATTGAATGCGCGGCTGGATTCGGCGGCACTGCTGGCCGACGCAGGTGTCGCAATCTCATTCGGGATTGATCGCCAGGCTGTCAATCACAACGCCCGCAATATCACGCAGGCTGCTGGCATTGCGGTCGCCTACGGCCTGACCTGGGAAAACGCGCTGCGCGCCATCACCCTGACACCGGCAGAATTTTATGGTGTGGCCGACAGTGTCGGCAGTATCGAAGCCGGCAAGGATGCAGACCTTGTTATCTGGCCTGCGGATCCGCTGGAGCTGACAAGTTTTCCGGAGCAGGTATTCATTCGCGGCAACGCCATCCCCATGCAGAGCCGGCAAACGCTGTTGCGTGACCGTTACCTTAAGACCGACAGCACCCTGCCGCCGGCCTTTCGCCGCTAGGGCTTATGAACGCAGGCGCTCAGCCGAGCGCCTGCGTCAGATCAGCGATCAGGTCTTCGACAGCCTCAATCCCGATCGACAGCCGCAGCAGATCCGCCGGTATCGGGCTCGTCGGGCCCTCTATCGAGTAACGGTGCTCAATCAGGCTTTCGACGCCGCCCAGCGACGTCGCGCGAATAAACACCTCGCAGCGCTTGATGACGCGCAGTGCCGCCGCCTCCCCGCCCTTGATGCGCAGCGACAGCATTCCGCCGTAGCCACCCGACATCTGCCGCGTCGCGATTGCGTGGCCCGGGTGCGACGGCAGTCCGGGGTACAGCACCGCTTCCAGCGCCGGATGATCGGCAAAATGCTCGGCGATGGTCTGCGCCGAGCGACAGGCCTGCTCCACTCGCAAAAACAGGCTGCGCATACCGCGCTGCAACAGCCATGCCTCGAAACTGCCGAGAATTGCCCCGCCGTGAGCGCGCACTTCGCGGATCCTCAGCCAGTCGTCGTTGACGTTCGCGCAGGCCAGCGCGCCGGCGACGACGTCGCCGTGACCGTTCAGGTACTTGGTTGCCGAGTGCATCACGATATCTGCGCCCAGTTCCAGCGGCCGCGTCAGGACGGGCGTTGCGACAGTGGCATCCACCGCCAGCAGCGCGCCGGCACGATGGGCGAGTTCCGCTGACTCGCGAATATCGATGACGTCCCAGGTCGGGTTGCAGGGTGTTTCAATCCAGACAAGGCGGGTGGGGCCGTCCTCAAGTGCGGCGGCCAGGGCGCCGGGCTGCTGCGTATCGAAGAGCTGAAGTGCGAGGCCCCAGGTTCCGCAAAAACTCTGCAGCCAGTTGCGCAGGCCCCAATACATCACTTTGGGAGCCACGATCCGGTCGCCGGGCTGCAGTGACTGCACCACTGCCATCGCCGCTGCCATACCGGAACTGAATAACAGCGCCGCTTCGGCATGCTCAAGTTCGGCCAGCATCTGCTCGGCCGGCAGGTAAACCGGGTTCTCGTCGCGGCCGTAGCTGTAATCCGCCGAGATCAGCGCGTAGTCCGCATCCCGCGCAAAGGTGGTTGAAGGCTGAATAGGCGGTACCACGCCACCGGTTTGCGGGTCGATGTAATGCAATCCCTGCGCAATGCGGGTCCTGCTTGAAAGTTTCTTATGCGGCACCATTTTTTTCCCGGTTATCCATGAGGGCGACCACCCTAGCGCGTGCCACGGCGGGCGCGCAATGCAGGGCGCTGCGAGCGCCGGCCCTGCTACCGCCTTGCTGCTTTGGCGGGCCAGCCTGTTTCCGGCCAGCCCGGCGAAAAACTGGAATATTCCGGTGGTTTAGCGGCTTGGCGGCTGATATTATCCGCGCCCGACGGTCGATGCACAGCCTGATCGGTGCCGACGAGACGCCGCTAAGAGCGGTACCCGGAAACCTGACATGATCCGCACAGCGTGCTGGCACTCTGTGCGGCGGTTTTGTTGCCACAAGCGGCAGCAATGAATTTTTACTGACACTGAAGAACAGATATGAGAGATCTCAGCAAATACCGCAACATCGGCATCTTCGCTCACGTAGACGCGGGCAAGACGACGACCACCGAACGCTTCCTGAAGCTCACCGGCAAGATTCACAAGATC
>JBATFU010000334.1:0-2198 GCA_049665065.1 Woeseia sp.
GCCGCGTGCCGATGGCAGCCCGCGCGGTCAAGCGCCGCCGGGACGCCGCGGCCTCGGACCACCGACCGCACTTTACGCCAGTGACAACCGGCAGATCGCGGGTGTCGAGCTTGCCGATTCCGCCGTGGAACTCATTCGCGTAGCCATCACTGTTGACGGCAAAGTGGTCGGTGAACTCAGGAGCGAACCGCGGCGGCAGCTCAGCTCGCCGCAGGACACGGCGTTCTCCGGTCAGCAGTTCCGTATGAGCCTGATAATCGGCATCGCGGCGCTGGCGTTCGCCGCGGCACTGTCGTTCTTGCTTGCCCACGGCCTGCTGGCGCCCATCCGGCGGATGGCAAGCAACGTTGCCCGCTTGTCGAGCGGCGACTACTCGGCCCGTCTTGAGGAGCGCCGCAACGACGAACTCGGGCAACTGATGGGTGATCTCGACTACCTGGGCGTGACGTTGGAAGAGGAACGTTCGTCCCGGCGCCGCTGGCTTGCGGATATTTCTCACGAGCTAAGGACACCGCTGACTATCCTCACGGGTGAAATCCAGGCGCTTCACGATGGCGTTCGCCGCTTCGACAAAGAGCAGCTGGGCTCGCTGGAGCAGGAAGTTGAACGCCTGCGTTTCCTGATCGACGACCTGTACGAGTTGTCGGTGTCCGATGTTGGCGGCCTCCGTTACAAAATGTCCACGTTCAACCTGGGCGACAGCCTGCAATCGGTTGTGTCTGCCACACAAAACCGCGCCAGGGATGCCGGTCTCGAAATTTCCGTAGACAGCGCCGACGATGTGCAGATCAACGGGGACGTCAAGCGCATCGATCAACTGTTTCAAAACCTTTTTGAGAATTCGATTGCCTACACAGACGCTCCCGGCCGCATCCAGGTAAGCCTGGCGCAGAGCAACGGCTTGGCAATCGTTGAGATTAACGATACCGCACCCGGTGCTACGCCAGAGGAGTGCGAACAATTGTTTGAGCCGCTTTATCGCCGAGAGGCCTCGAGAAACCGCCGCACGGGTGGTGCAGGACTGGGCCTGGCCATTTGCCGCAATATCGTCGAAGCTCACCGCGGTAAGATAGCGGCGTCGCCCTCGGCGCTGGGCGGGCTTTGCATCCGCATCGAGATTCCAGTAGCCAGCGAGATCAACCAGTGACCAATGTCGAAATTGTTGTCGTCGAAGACGAGCCGAAGATTGCACAACTGCTCTCCGACTATCTGCAACGCGAGGGGTACCGGGTTACCGTACTCGGCGAAGGTACCCACGCTGTAGAGACGATCAAGGACAATCAGCCAGCATTCCTGATTCTCGATCTGATGCTGCCCGGCAAAGATGGCCTGACGATCTGCAAAGAGGTGCGCAAGTTTTCGGACGTGCCAATCATGCTGCTCACCGCGAAAACTGATGAAGTTGATCGCCTCATCGGGCTGGAAGTGGGCGCGGATGACTACGTTTGCAAACCGTTCAGTCCGCGTGAAGTTGTAGCGCGCGTGAAAATTATCCTGCGCCGTGTTCAGGGAGCGCCCGCCGAGATCAGCGACGACAAAAAAACGTATCGCAATGTTTGCTTGTACATCGACAAGTACAAGTGCGAGGTCAGCGGTCAGGCCGTCGAGCTGACACCCGTCGAGTTTCGGCTGCTGAACGCGCTGATGTCCTCACCGGGCCGGGTCTACTCGAGAAACGGCCTTATGGAGCTGGCCTACGAGGACCGCAGGATTGTCAGCGACCGGACCATTGATACCCACATCAAGAATCTGCGCAACAAGTTATCCCAGGGCCCCTCCGGCGAAGACCTGATCCACTCTATCTACGGTGTCGGGTACAAGATCGAATAATTCGCGCGGACCCACTGTCGAACGCCTGTTTCTTGTGGCACGTGCTTCCGTCGGAGTTTTGCAGATATCGATCCAGGACCGCCCGCAGACCGGGGCACTTCGGCTGCAGCGCCTGCACCACCGTGCGGCGAACAATATGCCGGGCTCGCTCTCCTCGAAATCTCCACTGTTCCTGCATGCCGACTCCTTGCTTGCCGGCAATACTGTAAAAATTCCACGGGAAGCAATGGGCAATCCTGCAAATTGAAAGCACACGCCAGCAGCTGTGATGCATCAGTTGATACGTACTTGAATCAACAATAGCCAGTCAGGAACACCTCCTTGCCAGTTCGACGTATGTCGGTACCGATTTGGCTCGACTCTCCCTG
>JBATFU010000335.1:0-5634 GCA_049665065.1 Woeseia sp.
GGACAGCAACATGGGCATATTCACGAGATTCAGCGACATCGTGAACTCCAATATCAACGCGATCCTGGATAAGGCAGAAGATCCTGAAAAGATCGTGCGCCTGATGATTCAGGAAATGGAGGACACACTGGTCGAGGTGCGTTCCGCGGCGGCGCGCTCAATCGCCGATAAGAAGGACCTGAACCGCAAACTCGAGATGCTGGAACGCGAGCAGAGTGAGTGGGAAAACAAGGCAGAGCTGGCTTTGCGCAAGCAGCGCGAGGACCTCGCGAAGGCCGCACTGGTCGAAAAGTCCCGGGCTGCTGCGGCAGCCGAAGCGATTCGGGCTGACTACGCGGCGGTTGACGAGGGCCTCGGCAAACTGAACGACGATATCGGTCGGCTCGAGTCGAAATTGCAGGATGCCAAAGCGCGCCAGAAATCATTGCTGGCACGCCACAAGACGGCGAACAGCCGTTTGCAGGCACGCAAGAAAATCCACGATTACAAGATCGACGATGCTCTTGTGCGGTTCGAGCAGTACACGCGTCGCATCGATGACGTTGAGGGTCGGATCGAAGCGTATGACCTCGGTCTGCCGAAGGATCTTTCGCACGAGTTTGCGGGGCTGGAAGCCGAGGATGCTGTGGCTCAGGAGCTCGATGACCTGAAGCGCCGGGTTGCGGGTAGCCGGGCTGAAGAGACGCACTAATGGGCGGTGTTCACGAGCTGCTGCTGGTCGCGCTGGTCGTCTTTATAGCGATACCGGCACCGCTGTTCATCGTGCTCCACTTCATAACCAAGTGGAAGCAGTCGAGGGAGTTGTCCGGCGGAGACGAAAGCATGCTGGAGGACTTGTGGCAGCTATCAATCCGTCTCGAAGACCGGATGGAAGCGCTCGAGACGATTCTCGATAACGAATTGCCAGGCTGGAGGAAAAATCAATGAGTAACACCGGCAGGAAGGCATGGGAGTATGGCGATACGATGCGCCGCGGCCTGTACCGCGATCGCGAGAACGGCTGGATATTCGGCGTCTGCGCCGGGCTGGCTGAACGTTTCAACTACGACCCATTGCTGGTTCGAATTGTGGCGGTACTGGCACTGCTGATTTTGACGGTGCCAACGGCGATTGCCTATCTTGCCGCGACCTTGCTGATCCGACCGCGACCCCTGATTTATCGCGGCATGCATCCGGAACAGGAATTCTGGCGCGGCCATGCGCGCAATGACCACTGGGGTTCGTCATGACTGCCCGGCATGAATGGCGTGGCCGGCGTTTTTATCGAAATTCGCGGCGCGGGATGCTGGGCGGAGTTTGCGCAGGCATTGCGGATTACTTCGGCTTCAATCTGTGCGCGACGCGGTTTCTGACCATCCTGATGCTGCTGATGTTTACGCCGCTTGTCATCATTGCTTACATCGGCTGCGTGCTGCTTGTGCCGTCGGATCGCAAACTTGCAGCGGAGAAGCCTGCGGATCCCGGGTTTCGCCAGGCAGTGCGCTCCAATCCTGCGGGCACGCTGGCAGACGTCAGGCGCCGCTTTCAGAAGCTCGACACACGACTGGCCAGACTCGAACGCTACGTCACCTCGTCACGTTTCGATCTCGACCAGGAATTTCGAAATTTGTAATCAAAAACAAGAGCCGAAAACCAAGGGGAGAGTAGATGAACGTTTTTACATTCTTGTTCCTGGCGATACTCACGGGTGGTGTTGTCCACGTGCTGGACTCATGGATCAAGCATCGCCGTGCAAAGCCGGATGCGCTGGATGCCGAAATTGCTGAAGCGCTCGAGAAAATCGAACGACTTGAAGCGCGCATCAAAGTGCTGGAGCGCATCGTGACAGAGCACCACGTCGACCTCAAACAACAGATTGACAGCCTGTAGATCGGTCGGCGTGTGCGACTAACGGCTGTCAGCAAGGCAACAATACGGGTTTCCACGGATTGCGCCGTGACTCCCAAGACCGAATTCAGCGAACAGGCCGGCGGCGCGCGGTCGATTCACACGCGCCGCTTCACACCAAACGGGTTCAGTCTTCGCGATTTTTAAATTCGCGGACTTCACCGTTGAAATCCGCCGCGAGCTTTTCCATTTCTTCAACGGCCGCGTTGTATTTCTTATTTAGCATATCTTCACGCAGCTGCTCGTCTTCCGAAGTCAGCTCCTCCATTGCCGCACGTGCAGCCTTTTCTTCTGCAACGATACATTCAAGGTAAGTCTCCATCGCCGTAACGTACTCTTTGACGGCGCGCTGTCCCGCAATCATTTCGTCACGCGTTGCTGAGCCACCATTGGGGACCGTGACACGCGATGGATAATCGCAGGCCAGCAGCGCAGGCGCAGCGAACATTAAGGAAACCGCGAAGCAAAGATTTGTGAGTCTTTTCATTGTTTAGGACATTCCAGACGTGCGCGCCGGGGCGCGGTTGATTGCTCGGGGGGTAATTAGATCACGTTGCTGAATACGTGTGAAGCAAAGCAATTAATTTATAAATATCAATCATTTATAATGTTACCAATCATTGCATAGCAGGGCGAATGTCAGGCAAATAACGCGCGATATTTATCCGTGCCGTCAAGTTGAGACAGCAGCAATTCCAAATAGTTGTCGGAGCTCATCGGGTCACCAAACAGCAGCCCCTGCACGTAGGTGCAGTTCAGCGATTGCAGGAAATTAAGCTGTTGTTCTGTTTCTACACCTTCTGCGACCACGTCCATTTTCAGGCTGCGTCCCATGTGCACGATGGTCGCAACGATAGTTGCATCGTCCGGGTTCGTGGCAATGTCCTTAACAAAGGACTGATCAATTTTGAGCGTGCTGATCGGAAACTGTTGCAAAGCACTAAGAGACGAGTAACCGGTACCGAAATCATCAATCGCAAGATGCAGTCCGAGCCCGTAGAGCTCGTCAAGCAGCTTGATCGTACGCGCAGGATTCTCCATCAATGTCGTCTCGGTAATTTCCAGTTCCAGCGACGTGGGGGAGACCTGGTAGGTGCGCATAATTTCAACGATTCGATTCAGAAAGCTTTGCTGGCGCAACTGTTTCAGGGATAGATTTACCGACACACGGCCTGGCGATGCGACCGATCGTTGCCAATAGCGAAAATCTTCGCAGACACGATCGAGAACCCACTCACCCAGTTCGATGATGAGATTCGTCTCCTCGGCAATCGGGATGAAATCTGATGGAAGAATAATGCCGCGTTCGGGCAGTTCCCAGCGCACCAGTGCCTCCGCGCCAACCACTTCACCGGTTTCGATATTATATTTCGGCTGGTAATGCACGAGCAGTTCATCGCGTTCGAAGGCGCGTTTGAGTTTGCTCTTGGTCATCAATCGTTCGACCGCGGCTTCATTCATCTCCGGCCGATAATGCGCATGTACGTTGCCGCCGCTTTTCTTCGCGTTATAGAGGGCGGCATCGGCATTACGGATCAGGTCGATAACGTCGGGCGCATCGTTGGGGTAGCGCGCTACGCCCAGGCTGGCGGTCATGAATACTTCATGCCCTTGAACATAAAACGGCTCGGCCAGCTTGTCGAGGACCTTGCGGGCAAGCCGGTCCAGCGCAGCGAGGATATCGCCGGAGTCGGGAAGTGTATCGACAATTACGGCAAACTCGTCTCCCGCGAGCCGCCCGACTACTGTGTCTGCCGGCAGGGACTCCGCAAGTCGCTCCGTGACGGTTTCGAGCGTCGTATCGCCGGCGAGGTGACCGAACGTGTCATTGATTTCTTTGAATCGATCGACATCGATATAAAAAATTGCCAGTGTTTTCCGGTTGCGTTTCGCGCGTGCGATCGCACGTTGCAGCAGATGCTGGAACTGCATGCGGTTTGGTACTTTCGTCAGCGCGTCGATGCGAGCGAGATAACGGATACGCTGCTCTGCCTTGCGTCGTTCCGTAATATTTTGCGCAGCAAAAATATGATCGGAATTGCCCGCATCGTCATCAATCGTGGAGCCAGTGTAGGAAATCGGGATGGCCTCACCCGACTTCGTAACGAGCGTCGCCTCTTTTGGAATGCCCGAGCGTCCCTCCGCAACGAGTTCGTTGCCACGGCGCGCATCGACGATAATGCTCAACGGCTGTCCGACCAGCTCCTCTTCTTCATAGCCGAGCATGCGCGAGGTTGCGTGGTTGATTTTTTTGATCAGGTGTTCGGAAGTGGCAACAATAATCGCCTCGTTCATACCGCCGAGAATGTTGTCGACATAGTCGCGAGAAATCGTGGTTTCCTTCAGATGGTCACGCATCTCGTTGAAGACGCTGGCCAGTTGGCCGAGTTCATCATCTTCGGGGCCCTCAACGGGCTCGCCGAAGTCCGCGCCGCGCAGTTTTTCGGCCTGCACTTTGAGCTGGCGAATGCGGCGATTCTGCGATTCAACGACCCACCAGGCCACACCGCCGCAAAACACCAGGATCAGCAGCAATGAAGCGCCGGTCCAGACCAGGCTTTGGCGACGGAATTCGAACGCGGCATCGATCATGTGGCGGCGAAACTCCGCCGCTTCTTCCCAGAACTGACTGGTATCAAAATTACCCTGCAGCATGCCCAGGAACTCGCCCTTCCGCTCGACGGGGTAACTCATGTACAGGCGGTCCTGCTGCCAGACAGGTGCGTCCTGCTCTGCACCCGCGGGCATCTCGCCAAACTCGATGATCGTGCCATCAGCTGCCACATAACGCAGGCCGACAAACTCATCGCTGACGGCAATGACATCCTGGAAAGTCGCAGCGTTGGCAACCCGATTGCTCTCGCTCACGTCGACGAGCAGTCTGTCTGCAACTCTGTGCAACCTCGAGCGAGCGCGGCGTTCGAAGCTGCCGGCCAAGGTCTGCTCGTGTTGCCCGAGCCCCGTCTGCACGAGTTCGTGCGCCAGCATGCGGTATTGCAGGTAGAAACTGCCGAGGACTCCCACAGCGATCACCGCCGCGAGGGCGAGCGCGAGTAGCAGGTACCGTGGGAGTATCTTGCCTGTCATGTAATAGTCAGACTCGGGGCGGGGCACCGTCGATTCTTTGCAACCGGGGCACCTTGCCGGCTAATTATTTTTCTATGTCCCGTTTACCAGCAGCCAAAGCCGCGATCCTGCCTGGCGGGATCGCCTGCAGAGCACTGGCGTCAGGCCGAGTCTACCACTGGCATGGTTCGGCCGCGATGCCTGAATAAGGGGCAAATACTTGGAAATTCGAGAAATTTTGTCCGCAGCGGTCTGCAATTGACGGTTACCGCTGGAGAAACTAGGGCTTGCCGCGCTTCTCGATAAACTCGACAGGCGCTTTGGCAACGGTGGTGCTCATCCTGCCCTGCACAATCGCGCCAGCGGCGACGGCGATCGTGCTGCCCGTGACCGTGCCGTCAATATTCGCGGTATCGCCAATCTCGATGTGACCGGTGGAGACTACGTTGCCTTTTACACGGCCTGCGATGACGACTGCCCCGGCTTTCAGCGTACCGGTCCAGGCACCCTTGCGGGTCAGCGTTACCGTGCCAGCCAGGTCGCTGTCGCCGTCTATTTCGCCGCTTATCATGAAATCACCGCTGCCTTCGAGCTTGCCGGTAATTTTGCAGCCTTCGCTGATCAACGTAGCCGGACCACCGCTTGCATCGCGCAATCGGCGCTTTTTGGGTTCATTCATTC
>JBATFU010000336.1:0-6354 GCA_049665065.1 Woeseia sp.
TGGGTCCCCTTGTGGGACCCATTTATGTTTGGCAGTGGTGGGTTAAGGGTTTGATCCTAGTTCAACAAAACGCGCCAGCGTTTTGGACGCCCGAAGGGCGCCCCGAAGGGGTGAGGATCGGCCCAAGCCGATCCGAATCAATCCTGCCCCCGCTACCAAATGAATAAAGGGTCCCCTTGTGGGGCCCTTTTTCATTTGGAAGTGTGGGTGCCAGGAGATGGACCTCGTTCAACAAAATGGCTACGTGTGCCTTACAGCGTTTTGGACGCCGGCTTGCCCGGCGGGGCGAAGCCCCGAAGATCGGCCCAAGCCGATCCGAATCCTCCGAGGCCGCGCCGCCGGCCGACATAACTGAGCCGCGTAGCGGCGAGGGCAATCCTGCCCCCGCTACCACACAAAAAAAGGCCGGCCCTTCTGAGGCCGGACTTTATTATGTGACCAGCAACAGCAATTGCAGCATCGCAATTTGTTCGTAGTCAAGCTTCTGATTTCACGGCGGCCACTGATATTGCAGCCACCGGCATTGTCAGTAATCTGCTTTATTGAAAGCAAATCAAACGTATTCAATCCGCTGAACTGAACTCATCCAAATTGGTGGTGTTGTAAGGGTCGGTTGCCACCGCCTGTACCAGGTCGATTTCGAGCAATTCGACTTCGCCCATCCAGACGCTGCGACCCGTTGGGTCGGTAAAGACTCGCGGAGCGGGCCTCCGCAGGCGTACCGTATCTCCCGACCTGTCCTCAAACTTACTGCTCATTTACTGTCGCTCCAAAACTCCAATTCGGGCGAAAGCGTAACGGCTATTTACATAACATAGTGTGAACTCGGTCAAGAATCGGACCCGCACTCGGACGAGTTTATAGATCGGAAAGCCCATGCTCCGCAGTTAGGCGGGGCAGCACGGGCCGAAAACGTCGTCGCAGCTCAGTTCGCGGCGGCGAGGTAGCCCGCCAGGTGGTGCCGCGCTTGCCGCGCCCACCACGGCCACTGATGCGACACGTCATGACCCCATAGATCCAGCTGGTGGCTGATGCCCTTGGCGCGCAGCAGGCTGGCGAAGTGCTGTGCGTCTTCGATGTTGCCGTCTTCCCATTTGCCCTGACCGCAGACGATCGCGAGATGCGTGTTCTTGCGGATCTTTTCAAGGTACTCGCCCTCGATGCCCGGCACGTAGGCAATCGGGCTGTTGAAGTAGATGTCATCGTTCATGAAGCCGTCGGTCATCCAGCTCGCGTCGTAACGGCCGCTCATGCACAGCGCGTAACGAAATATGGTTGGATACTTGAGCGCGAAATTCGCGGCATACAGCGCGCCGAGGCTGGTGCCGGTTACTGCGATCGGGATGTTGTCGTTCTGGCAGTCGTGGCGAATAAAAGGAACGAGTTCGTCCATCACCCAGCGCTCGTAGGGCAGGTGTTGCTTGATGCGATTCTGCGGATGCTCGTCCTTTTTCGTCCACACGGCGGACACGTTGCTCTCTATTGTGTAGAGCTTCATACGGCCGTGGTCCAGCCAGTCAGCCAGGCTGTCTATCATGCCGTGGCTCTCCCATTCGTGTGCCATACCGGACGCGCTCGGGAACGCGATGACGGGCGGGCCGAAATGGCCGTAGCGCCACAGGTGAATGGAGCGACCCATGTACTTGCTGGAAAGCATCTCGTGTTTGCGAAACATGACTGGACTCTTGTGGCCGTGGTGCGTTGACACGCGCTTCCATGTCACGCCCGACGGCATTGCCTGTTATTGGTCTTGACGCAGTATAGTCCGGCTGGAGTTGCGGACGCCAACAGACCGTGGCCCGGCGTTTGTCAGCGCGCGTCGATCTGCAATTCCGTGCCGACGGCGTCAGCGATTTCAAGCGTACGTGCAAGCTCCGGGTGGCGCACGATCAGGTAGCCGTCGGACAACAGCGTCTGACGCCAGTTGCGACGCTGCGCGCCGATGGGCAGCAATTCTTCGACGACAATGTGCTCGCCGAAGCGCTGCCGCAGTCCATCAAGGCCATGAATCGCCGAGATGCGTCCCTGGCCGCGAGCGCGCTTGAAAATCGCTGCCGCGTTGTAGCGGTGATGGGCCGTCTGCTCAAATTCGCCATGGGTGACGGCCTGCGCCCAGCCAAGGTAGATGTCGAAATCATTGCTGTAGTTCATCAGGTCGACTGAACGCCCGCCGGGCGGACGCCCGCCAATTTCGCCGAACACTGCTTCGCCAGAGGGCGTCATGAACCACTCCATGTGAGTGAAGCCCGTTTGAAAGCCAAGCGTCTCGATTACCCGCCGGCCAAGTTCACGCCCGGCGGCGAGCTCCGGGCGTTCGATATTGCGCAGGTTAATTGTTTGCATCGAGATCCATTCAACGTTGCGACCAATGATCGGTTTCGGGCGGTACCAGGCAATGTTCTCGTAGAGAATGTCGCCGTTCGCGCAGACCGTATCGAAGGTGTATTCCTCGCCCTCGATATATTCTTCGACGCTGACTTTGCGATGCTCACCGACATCCGCAATCGCGATCTCCAGCGTCGCTGCATCGCGCACTTCGTGTGTGTGCGCCGAACCGGCGCCGGCAATCGGTTTGATGACGAGCGGCAACCCGATCGTTGCGGCCGCCGCACGCATCGCCTCGGCGCCGGTTGCGATGCAATTACGCGGCGTGCGCAGGCCTGCCGCATCCAGTGCGTCTTTCATTTTCTTCTTGTCGCGGAAAAGTTCCGTCTGGGCGGTGTGCATGCCGTCAACCTCGAGCATTTCACGCAGCTGCGCAGCGAGCGTCATGAACGGTTCCCAAAGGCATTCGACGCGGTCAATCGACAAGCGCTCCGCCTTGGCGCGAACAGTGGCCAGCACGGCGTCGCTGTCGACCAGCGATGGCACACGCAGGTAGTCGGCCAGGCTGCGCTGCACAACGGCAGGCAACGCGTTCGGCGGGTGCTCGCCGAGACCGATCACGCGCGCGCCGCATTGCGCGAGTCCGCGCGTGAAATCAGCCATTTCAGCGGGGTAGCCGGGAGAAATGAACAAAACGTTTATAGCGGTCTCCTTGCCTGTCTGTGATCGTTGTTTTTGCGCAGCCGGATCGTGACGAAGCGTTGCAACTGACGATACGTTTCCCGGTTTGTAACCGCTATGGACCGTCTATGCAATCGCTGTAGCTGGTTGTTGAGTTCTGGACCGGTTCGCTTGGCAACCGGGTGTTGCAGACCGTGCCGCCTGTGTGGTGGTACCTCCACATCAAAGCGGGAATTGCTGCAACAGCATCCGCCTGACTAAAGCTCGAACCGTTCACGCAGGAATCGTGCGATACCTTCTTCATCGTGGTGACCAATGACGGCGGTCGCTGCAGATTTAATCGTGTCGTTGGCATTGGCGGGTGCGTAGCTCTCGTCCGCCGCCTCAAACATGCTGAGGTCGTTGTCGCTGTCGCCGAAACAGATGACGCGCTCGAGGCCGAGCAGTTCCTTCATGATTTTGACGGCGCCTCCCTTGCTAGCGTCGCTGTGATGCACGTCAAGCCAGCGCCATTCCTTGCCTTCCCAGGCGATGCCGGAATACGCCACGAGATGCGCTTCGCTTCTGACGCTGCGCAGTACGCCCTTGATGGCTTCGCTGCTGCCAATCGAATTGACATGGGTGATGGCCGCGCCTGTCGGCAACTCTGCCAACGGGCGAACGCGGATGTGATCTTTAAAGCCAAGACTGCGAATAAGCTCGAGTTCGATCTCTTTCTGCAGCGGCGGGTGGTACACGGTACTTTCGTAGTCGGCGTCCAGCGTATAAATAAAAGGGGTTACACCCTGTTCGATACAGGCGCCGATCACGTTTTGCAATTCATCGGCGGTCAGCGTTGCGCCGCTGGAGAGGCGCCGTTGTTCGGGGTGCCAGATCATCACGCCATTCTTGTAAGCCTGCGGCAACGCGAAGCGGTGGTCATCGAGAATCATCCGCGCGCTGTGCAGCGTGCGGCCCGTTGCGACCGTGTAGGCAATTTCGCGCTCCGCCAGCAACTTCAAGGTTTCGCTGGTGTAGTCAGAAATCTCGGCCGCGCCGTTCAACAGCGTGCCGTCGAGGTCAAAAACGATCAGTTCCATCGGGTGTAAGCCGGGCAGGGAAGAGCCACCTAGTCTCGCCTGAGTGCCGGGGCGATGCAAACCCGCCATGGACGAGCGGCGATGCGTCAAACCGGCGGCAACGACATTCTCAATCTGATATCCCTGCGGCGTATCGTTGCGACAGTCAGCAGCACGCAGAAACGGCTGTAACGGGTGCCGCCGCCACCTCGGGCAAGTTCCGGTAATTGCGATGTCGAGGAGGGTCACATGGGGCCTGCTGTATACTTCGATCAGCCAAAAGCGCCAGTGAGAAAGAGAGGCAAGCGTGTCAGAGAGAAGCCACAGAATCGCGACGATATTGGCGCTGCAGGCGGCTTCCCTCGATGAATCAGCATCCGCCGCGACGTCCACAGACGGCAGTCTTGCCGATTCAGCCCGGGACCCCTTCCTTCGCCCGCACGCGGAACACGTCGCACACTTTCTGGGCCGAACCGGAAATCACGAAATTATCAAATTGGCAGGCGCGCTTCCTGCGATTCAACCTGTGGACGAATCTCAATACGCGATGCTGACGAGGTGGGATTGCGCGCTGCGTCGCCAGTCCGTTTTGCCACGTGCGGGTCTGCGCATTCAGGATTCGCCGGCCTGACATAGGCATGCCAGGCAATTCGAATGGTTTCGAGCAATAAAACCCGATGAATAAAGAGAAGAAGAAACCGAAGGTCGGCGTGGCGCTTGGGTCCGGCGCATCTCGCGGCTGGTCTCACGTTGGCGTTCTTAAAGCCTTGTCGAAAGCCGGCATTGAGCCCAGCGTGGTGTGCGGTACGTCTGTCGGTGCGATGGTCGGCGCGTCCTATGCCGCGGGCAATCTCGAAAAACTGGAAGAGTGGGTGCTCGATTCGAGCGTTACCGATGTCTTGAGTTTTTTCAGTTTCCGCCTGGCGCGTCCGGCATTCGTCGACATGGAAAAGTTTGACTGGTTTCTGCACAACTTTGTTGCTGACCCTGATCGCCAGATCGAGAGTCTGGGAAAATCCTACGCTGCGATAGCCGCGAACCTGGAAGACGGTTCCGAAGTCTGGTTGTTGAAGGGTGGGCTGGCCGATGCTGTTAAGGCGTCCATGGCAATGCCCGGTCTCTTCCCGGCGCATCGCAGGGAGGGGCAGTGGCTGGTTGATGGCGGTCTCGTTGACCCGGTACCGGTTTCCGCTTGTCGCGCGCTGGGTGCGGATATCGTCATTGGGGTGAACCTCAACTCCGATATTCTTACGCGGCACTCGCGCAGGATTCTGGGTAATCCGGCTGTGTCAACGACCAAATTGCTCGAAACATTCAGGAAACGCGCCAAACGCACTGCAGACCAGACGGACCTTCATGAAGAAGATGACGACAAGCCGCCGGGCCTCTTTTCTACCGTCTCAATGTCGATCAATATTTTTCAGGACCAGATTACCCGTAACCGGCTTATAACCGATCCGGCCGATGTCATGATCGCGCCGAAGGTCGGCGACATCGGCATGCTCGAATTCCAGCGCGCCGCGGATGCGATCGAAGAGGGCATGGCGCGAACAGACGCCGCTATGGGCGACATCATTGCGCGACTTCAGGATCAATCAAACTGAGAATGATAGCCGCTCGCGGCGCTGGTACAGCCGCGTCTTGTGCACAAGCGCCGAGCGAAGCGGGCACGAGGATTTGTTTTTTCAGCGTTCGCGTGCGCAGGGGAAAACGCCGGTCAATCCGTGTACCGGCGCTCATCCCACGATCGCGGTGTCAACCCGTTCGTTCCAGTTGTCCACGTGCATCAAGCCTTTCACGGCTAGCACGCACGCTCTGACGCTGTTGCCTCATGGACAACTCGCGCCACGCGCAAGCACGCTCGCATCGCAGGAGATCGATGTGAATGCCAGACCGTCACTGGTCAGACGCGTGCCGAAACCGAGATCAAGATCGATTCGATTGCCATCAACGCTGGACGGGTTCGGTGGCACGGAGACCAGCGTCAGTGTGCCTGCGCCGTGTGCCGAGATGCCTGCGCCGTTGTTTGACACATCGAGCCCGCCGATAATCAGCGCACTGGCGCCGTCCTCCATCAGCATGCCGACAGCATTACCGCTGGCAATGAACTTCGCCGTGGCGTGCGGGCTGAGTATCGCGCCTGCCGGCATAAAGAAGCCGAACACGAAATTGTTGTTGGCACTGATCACGTTCGCCCCACTACCGAAATATTGCGAACCGACCACGCCAAGTTCCGAGCCCAGTATGCCGATTCCCGCAAAGCCGTTGTTGTCCGCCGTTACGCTCGAAC
>JBATFU010000337.1:0-1976 GCA_049665065.1 Woeseia sp.
GATTGGTTACCAGGAATCGCACTGGCGGCCAAAAGCCGTATCGCCAACCGGCGTGCGCGGCATCATGATGCTGACCCAGGCGACGGCCGATTACCTGGAGATTGAGGATCGCATGGATCCGGAAAGCAGCATTCTTGGCGGTGCTCGCTATTTCGCAAGGCAACGGGAAAGATTGCCGGACTCAGTGCAGGAACCGGATCGCACCTGGATGGCGATGGCGTCCTACAACGTCGGCTTTAACCACGTCAAAGACGCACGTCAGCTCGTGGAATGGCAGGGTGGCGATCCGGATACCTGGGTCGATATCAGCGCGGCGTTGCCGTTGCTGGCAAACAAGCGCTGGTACTCGCGTGTTCAATACGGCTATGCGCGTGGCTGGGAACCGGTGCTGTACGTCAACAACATCAGGCGCTACTACAACATCATGCGCTGGCTAACCCAGGGTGAAGAATCCATTACAGACCCGGAAGACGCCGAGCCGTTCGAGGTGGCCAGTACCGAGTGACAGGCGCTGCCTGTCTTTGGGCAAGCTTGCGCAGGACCCATTCTCCCAGCCGGGATCAGACCTGTTCTGAAACGAACCCGCCTATCGAGTTTACGAAACGCAAGGTAATGAACGACACGCCGACGATGCAGTGCGTCGTCCAGTTCTGGCGTTCGTGCGAGCAGTGCGTGACGATCGCCACAGCTTCCAGCACGGCACTGACGATCTTGATGCGCTGCCCTTCCCGGAGCTCCTGCCGCGTAATGAATCGCAAACCGTTGAGAGAGATGTCGCGCGTTTCACCGTCGAAAGCCGACCCGCGCGGCCACTGCGTATAAAACTTGAGGCCGCGATGTTTTTCCAGGCGCGCAACGGCGCGCTGGCCCTCCGACTCAAGCCGATGATCCTGGGCAGCGTATAGCGGACTCCCGCAGGAAACACAGGTCGCGTCTGCGTCTGCGACCCTACCGTGCCTGTGCGGTTGTGCGCAGAACACGCAGGCCGAAACCGCCTTGTCCGTTCGCTGTGCTTTTGCCGAAACAGGTTCGTCGTGGCCGGCATCTGCAAACGCACTGCCTGCATTCTTCAGTATGTCCAGTTGCGCATCGTACGCCGCACGTCGTTCCGGATCGTTCAATACCGCGTAGGCTTTGTTGATCAGCGCCGCGTTGTCTGCGTCACCGCCCAGGTCAGGGTGACACTTCAGCTTTTGCATCAGCGTGCGGTAGCTGCCCTGGATAATCGCACGCGGCGCGTCCCGGCTCACGTGGAGCACGTCGTAATAGCTGCGATTCGGATTGGGCATAGCCATACAAGGTTATCGGCAGACAGCGGCTTTATCTTTAGGCGACCTGGCGCAACGCTAGCGACGCGATTTGAAAAATGTCTGCAGCAGCGCTGCGCATTCCTCGGCCAGCAGCCCCCCGCTCGCCTCGATACGGTGATTGAGGCGACGCTCTGCGGTCAGATCCAGAACGCTGCCGGCCGCACCCGCCTTGTCGTCGTAGGCACCGAATGTAAGTCTTGCGAGACGCGCATGCAGCACTGCGCCCAGGCACATGACGCAGGGTTCGAGAGTAACGAACAGCTCACAACCGCTCAGCCGATAATTGCCAATACGCCTTGCGGCATCCCGCAGCGCGTTGATTTCAGCATGGGCGCTGGGATCATGATCCCGGATCGGGCTGTTGTAGCCGCGCCCGATGATCTCCCCGTTTTGCACCACGACCGCACCGACAGGAACCTCGCCAGCGGCAGCGGCTTTTTCTGCCTCCAGCAGCGCGTCTTGCTGGAATTTAATATCACGTTGCGACCACGCGCTCATCGACCGCAGCTCGCCATTACTGGTTCTGGTTTCTCAACAAGCACGGCTAGTCCCTGACCGCCTGCAGATAAAGGTTTTTGCCAAGTAGATGCCGCAAACCGACTCGATCAAGCAGCCGACTCAACGGAAAGAGATAGCGGTCGTAGAATTTCATGGACGATGCACTGA
>JBATFU010000338.1:0-22295 GCA_049665065.1 Woeseia sp.
TCAATGCTATCGGTGGCCAACAAATTGAAGGTAGAATAACGACTTAGCTGGGTTCCACGGCGGCACGTCAGCGGTGGCAACAACTGCAGCGAGAAGAAGCTTCTGGTATGAACAGGACACAAGATGACGGCTGAGCGCCTCGACACTGAACGGCTCAAGAGTTTTTCACCCCTGGATGGACTCAAACGAGATAACCTGGCGGCACTGGCTAGTAAAGTCCAGATCCGTGAGCTATCGCCGAAGCAGGTGTTATTCAAGGAGGGCGATTCCGAGAAGCGCACGATCTACGTCATCTCCGGCACGCTGGAACTTGTTGATGGTGATGAGGTTTTAAGCAGCATCGTCGGCGGTACGGAATCGGCCCGCAACCCGGTAGCCCCCCAGTTCCCGCGGCGCGTAACAGCCCGCGCTGAGGATCGCGTCCAGTACATTTCTATCGACAGCGACCTGCTCGACGTAATGCTGACCTGGGACCAGACCGGGTCCTATGAAGTCTCCGAACTCCAGACGTCAGAAGAAGCAGGTGGTGATGACTGGATGACGATGCTCCTGCAGACCAAAGCGTTCCACAAGATTCCGCCTGCGAATATCCAGGCGATCTTCATGCGCATGCAGCAGATAAATTTCAAAGCGGGCGACGTAGTGCTGAAGCAAGGTGCCGAAGGCGACTACTTCTATGTCCTGACCCGCGGCAAATGCCTGGTCACCCGTGAAACACCGTTGAACAAGGACGGCATCAAGCTCGCAGAACTGCACGTTGGCGAGACTTTTGGCGAGGAAGCGCTGATCTCGGAAGCGAAGCGCAACGCCACGGTCACAATGACAACCGACGGGTCGGTGATGCGCCTTGGCAAAGAAGACTTCAAGCGTCTCCTGAACGAGCCGATGCTCGACTGGGTTGAACGGGAAGCAGCTGAGAAGATTGTCGCCGACGGCGGTACCTGGCTCGACGTGCGCCTGCCGAGTGAATACGAGGCGAACCACATCGAAGGTGCGCTGAATGTTCCGCTTTACTTCATTCGTCTGAAGATCAACACGCTTAATCCAAAGATGCGCTACGTTGTTTGCTGCGATACCGGACGGCGCAGCTCGGCCGGCGCGTATATTCTGAGCGAACGCGGTTTTGATGCCTACGTATTGAAGGGCGGCATCAACAGTATCAAGCGCTAGCTGCGCGGCCGCGGCTGCGGCCCAACCCACTTTTTAACTGAATTGCCGATCCGGGACTGTACGTTGCGTGACGGCGGTTGCCGGCGTATGACACGCCGGCAAGGGAACTACATCGTATGCGTGGCCTTGTCGCCACCGAGCGCGCCGGCCAGGTAATTCTCGATTTTCTTTTGCGTATTGCCCTGGTCCTGGTCGCTGAACTGCACACCGATACCGGCGGTGCGTTTGCCTTGCGCGCCCTTTGGCGTCATCCAGATCACCGTACCGGCGACCGGGATTTTCTCTTCCTCGCCCATCAGGTTCAGCAGCATAAATACCTCGTCACCCAGCCGGTACGAGCTGTTGGTCGGGATAAACAGGCCACCGTTGATCACGAACGGCATGTACGCGAGGTACAGCGCGCTCTTGTCCTTGATCGTTAGCGTCAAAAGTCCTGGTTTCGTCATTGCATCCTTACCTTGCTGCGGCTTTGGGCCACAAACCGCTGTGTTGATTAGGCTCCCGACAGTGCAGAAACCCTTCCGCCCAGTCGATCAGCAAGCCTTCGAGGGTGAGTTGCGGGTTGTAGGACCCACCGGTTTGCCCTCGCAGGCGATTGATTATGTCTAGATAGCAGAACAGATTTCGGCTGTCTATGCGTTGCAGCACAGAATCATCAAGGATCGCCGGCGGCGCCCCTTTTGGACCTGCATTCTGCCGGCGGATGCAGGCCGCAACCTGTCGTTCCAGCCATTCCAGTGTCATGACCGAATCCTGTTTGAGCCAGCGTGCGGCGACGTCGACAGGCGATACGCTGCGGGCGACGAGTGCCTGCAGGTCACGGCCCATAACCTCGGCATCTGCGAGTCGCGTTAGCGCCCCGACGGCCGCCAGTGGCGCGCCAGCCGCCTCCCGCAACGCCTCGGGCCAGTGCTGGCCCGGCTGCAGTTCACCGAGCCAGGCCAGGCTCGTCGCCTCGTCGGGAACCGGAAACGCAATGCGCTGGCAGCGGCTCAGGATCGTGGCCGGCAGACGGCCCATGCGATCAGCAATCAGGATAATGAGCGCGTTACCCGCGGGCTCTTCCAGCGTCTTCAACAGGCTGTTGGCTGCCTGGTGCGTCAGGATGTTGGCAGGCTCGATCACCGCGACCTTGCCGCGACCCGCGTGGCTCGTCAGGCTCAGCTCGGCGATCAGCGCGCGGATCTGGTCGATCAGGATCGTTTGCTTGTCTTCAGGCTTGCTGAGCCAGTGGAGGTCCGGATGACTTGGCACCGCGAACGGGTATTGCGGTGATACAGGGGCCACCGCCGGCGCAAGGCGCTGCAATGCCAGCCAGGCAGCCGCGCAGCGTTTGCCGACACCGGGAACACCCAGCAGCAGCAGCGCGTGCGGTGCGCGTTCCTGCTGCTGCTGCGCCCGCCAACGCTCAGCAAAGGGAACCAGCCATGGAATATGCATATTATTCAATGATTAACCTTGGTTATTAAAAGTTAATTCTTCTCAAAAAGCCGCTGCATTGCCTGGCTGATTTGTGCCTGCACAGCGGCAAGCTCGCGGCTTGCATCGATGATCGCAAAGCGCTCGGGTTCGGCTGCCGCCAATGCGAGGTAGCCCTCCCGAACGCGCGCGTAGAACGAAGCCTGCTCAATCTCGAGCCTGTCAGCGGCGCCGCGTTTCTCGGCGCGTCCCATGCCTACCGATTCAGGCGCATCCAGCAGGATAGTCAGATCCGGCTGCAGATCCGCATGAACCCACGCGGCCAGCGTTTCAATCTTCTGCCTGTCGAGCCCGCGGCCGCAGCCCTGGTATGCCCTGCTCGCATCCGTAAAGCGGTCACAGACCACCCATTCGCCCGCCTGCAAGGCAGGCTTGATCAGATTCTCGATGTTCAGGGAGCGGGCGGCGAAAAACAGCAAAAGCTCGGCGGTGTCCGGCAGCGGCTCCTCGCCGTGCTCAAGCAGCAGCGCCCGAATTCGCTCAGCGAGTGGCGTGCCGCCAGGCTCGCGGGTCAGCCGCACGGTCTGGCCCTGTTTCTCGATCAGCCCGGACAGGTAGCGGATGTTGGTCGACTTGCCAACCCCCTCGCCGCCTTCAACGGTGATGAATTTGCCGCTCATTACCCTACTTTCCCATCCTTGACGCACGCTGCCGCGCGAGAAACTCGCGGACCGCCGCATCATGCTGTTCCTTGGTCTCCGAGAAACGATGACTGCCGTCGCCGAGACCGGTGGCAACAAAGAACAACTCATTACCGGGCGCCGGGTGCACAGCGGCGCGAATAGCATCACGCCCGGGTAACGCAATGGGCGTAGGTGGCAGGCCGCCGCGCGTGTAGGTGTTGTAGGGTGTGTCCGTGCGCAAATCGCGCCGTGTCAGATTGCCGTTGAAATCCACGCCGATACCGTAGATGACTGTAGGGTCCGTTTGCAGGCGCATGCGTTTTTGCAGGCGTCGGACGAAAACACCGGCGATACGCGCACGTTCGTCAGCGCGGCCCGTTTCTTTTTCTATGATCGATGCGAGGATCAGCGCTTCATACGGACTCGCAAGCGGCAGATTCTCGGCGCGGCCCTGCCATTCTTCTGCCAGCGCCACCAGCAGCAATTCGTGCGCCTGCGTAAGCAGCTCCACATCTGTCGTGCCTGCAGGGAAGCGATAGGTTTCCGGAAGGAACAGCCCCTCCGGGTGTTCAGCTTCAGCGCCGAGCTTCTCCAGCAAAGCAGGCCAATCTTCGTAGGTGAGTGTGCTGCGGAGCGACGCATCTTTTGCGATTGCGGCCAACAGCTCGCGGAACGTCCAGCCTTCGATAATTGTGAAGGAATGTAGCTGCACGTTGCCACTGACAAATTTCTGTAACAGAGCTGACGGCGTCGTTCTGACTTCAATGAAATATTCGCCGGCCTGGACCGCACTGGCTTTACCGCTAAGTCGTGCATACCAGGTAAACAGTTGCGGCTTGTCGAGAATGCCTTGCTCAGCCAGCTGCTGGCTTACTGTTCCCAGCGCAGTGCCGGCTGCAATCTCAAAACTGACGCCGTTCGTCGGCACGTTGAGCGGCTCGTTCAGCCAGCGCTCTGCCTGCCACAGTCCGCCCAGCACGATTAGCACCAGTACTGCGCCACCTGCAGCAAAAATTGCAAGCCACCGGCGCATCACTGAAGTCTCGATGAATCAGGCATAAGCATGTGCGCCAATGATGCCAGAACATGCATCAGCGGGCTCTTTTGTTGCAGGGATTTTTCCGTAGGGCCTGGCAGGCGGCGGCAGGTGCTGCCAGCCGGTGCTTAACGGTAGCTGCGAAATACGAGGCTGCCGTTGGTGCCGCCGAAGCCGAAGGAGTTGCTCACGACCGTGTCGACTTTCGCATCACGTGCGGTGTGCGGCACATAGTCGAGGTCACAGGCCTCGTCCGGGTTGTCGAGATTGATGGTCGGTGGCAGCACCTGGTCGCGAATAGCCAGTATGGAAAAAATCGCCTCGACGGCACCTGCGGCACCCAGCAGGTGTCCGGTGCAGGACTTCGTGGAACTTACGGCGAGCTTGCTTGCTGCGTCGCCGAAGGCCCTCTTGATCGCAACCGTTTCACCGATATCGCCGACGGGCGTCGAGGTGCCGTGCGCGTTCAGGTAATCAACGTCCGCCGGATTGATTCCCGCATCGTTTATCGCGGCGACCATGCACTTGCGCGCGCCCTCGCCGTCTTCTGGCGGCGCAGTGATGTGATGAGCATCGCCACTCATGCCGAAGCCGATCAGTTCGGCATAAATGCGTGCGCCGCGCGCCCTGGCATGCTCGAGTTCTTCCAGGATCAGGCAGCCGGCACCGTTGCTGAGCACGAAACCGTCGCGGTCTTTGTCGAACGGGCGGCTCGCAGCTTGCGGGTCGTCGTTGCGCGTCGTCATCGCGCGTGCTGAGCAAAAGCCGGCAATCGCCAACGGCGTTGTCGCGTACTCTGAGCCACCGGCCAGCATCACGTCGGCATCGCCATACACGATCGAACGTGCTGCAATTCCGATGCAATGCGTTGCCGTGGTGCACGCCGTCACGATTGACAGATTCGGCCCGGTGATTCCGTACATGATGCTGACATTGCCAGACGTCATGTTGATGATGCTGCCAGGGATGAAAAACGGCGAAACTTTGCGCGGGCCGCCCGCCAGAAACTTGCTGTGATTTTCTTCGATCGTTTCGAGGCCGCCGATGCCCGCACCCATTGCTACACCGATGCGATGGCCATTGTTGTCGTCGATCTCAAGGCCCGAATCCTGCAATGCATCCACGCAAGCGGCGATGCCGTAATGCATGAAGGTGTCCATTTTGCGGGCGGTTTTCGCTTCGAGGTACTTCGTGACATCGAAGTCAGAAATCTGTCCGGCGACCTGCGTGTTGAATGCGCTCGCATCGAACAGGTCGATTTTGCTGATGCCTGAGTGGCCTTCACGGACATTGCCCCACGCCGCTTCAAGCTGATTGCCGACCGGGGAAATAATGCCCATGCCGGTAATGACGACACGTCGCTTAGTCAAGGTCACGTCCTACGGACAAAGAGTTGTCATAGGTGGGGAGGAACAAGGCGCGACCCGCCGGGCCGCGCCGTTCATACGTCAGGATTCGGTACGGCGGGCAGTAACGAAATCGATAGCCTGCTGCACAGTGGTAATCTTCTCGGCTTCTTCGTCCGGAATTTCCGTTTCGAATTCTTCCTCGAGAGCCATCACCAACTCGACAGTGTCGAGCGAATCTGCACCCAGGTCGTCAACAAAAGAAGCTTCATTCGTGACCTCTTCTTCTTTGACACCCAGTTGCTCGGCAACAATGCTTTTAACTTGTTCTTCAATACTGCTCATGGCGATCGCTTCTCCTCGGAAGAGATTTGGTTGACAGCGGGATTTGAAGCCCCCCGGGCTTGGGTATCCCTGTCGTACGTTATTTTTCGGCCTTGCGATGACGCTCAATACTAGCGCAAATAATGATCATCGAAGACGTAAGTTCTTGATAAATCAAGCCCCGGCTCTGCCGTGGGACGGTATTGTAAGTGAAAGGTGCATGGCAATCTACAATTGCGGCACCCCGGGGCCCAATTGCCCGATCGTGTTGCTTCGAGCCCTGCCCTCAGTGCACGCAGGACAACTCAGTCCATCAGCATTCCGCCGTTGACATGCAGCGTTTCCCCGGTGACATACGCAGCAGCATCGGATGCAAGAAATGCCACGGCATTGGCAATGTCATCGGCGGCGCCAAGCCGTCCCAGCGGCACCTGCGTCAATAGCGCGGCACGTTGTTCTTCTGGCAACACCTTGGTCATGTCGGTGTCGATGAAGCCGGGCGCCACGACATTCACGGTGATATTGCGCGAACCGAGCTCACGCGCCAGCGACTTGGAAAATCCGATGATCCCCGCTTTTGCGGCGGCATAATTGGTTTGTCCTGCATTCCCCATGACGCCAATCACAGATGCAATGTTGATGATGCGACCATAGCGAGCCTTCATCATGCCACGCACGGCACCCCGACAAACCCGATACACGCCCGACAGATTGGTCGCGATCACGTCGTCCCATTCTTCCGGCTTCATGCGCATCAGCAGATTGTCGCGGGTGATGCCCGCGTTGTTCACGACGATCGCCGGCGCTCCTTCCGCTTTGCCGATTTCCGCAAGCAACGCGTCAACCGATTCCGCGCTGGCGATGTTCAGCACCGCGCCTCTGCCGTTGCTGCCCAGCCCCGCAGAAATTGCCTCTGCACCCGCCTCACTGGTGGCAGTGCCTATGACCGTTGCTCCGGCACCGGCAAGGGTTGCCGCTATAGCGGCGCCAATGCCGCGCGAGGCTCCTGTCACTAACGCTACTTTTCCGTCGAACGTTTTTGCGCTGAATGCGGCGCCCATAGATTGCTCCTCTGCCTCAATTCGGACACGCCTTGCGGGCGTCGATCGCTGTCCTTGGAAATTTGGATCATCGTCAACGACAAGGCTGATGCCGCGATCGATGGGCTTGATATGGCCAGCAACTACACTGCCAAGTCAACACCCAACAAATCTTTGTCTCCTGCATTGCTTGCCAGGCGATCGCGGCCTCTGTCCTCGGAATAGAATTGCAAGCAACACGCCTTACGCTCCGATTCCCCAGTGCGCAGGCCCTGGATTATATAGACCGCAATGCTGCGACACGAACCCGTACGGCAACGATAGCCAGCAATCCTGCGAGCGCACCGTACAGATGCGCATTGACCACAACATCGCCGCCCGCCGTAGCGGCAGATCCCGGCAATGCGCCGAAGTATTGTTCGTAAACGAGTTTCGCGACCAGCAGCCCGCCAAGCAACACGGCTTCGCCGCGGTGACGGTGCCAGCCGGCAATCAGGCCGGCGACCAGAATCCCGTGTAATGCGCCCGACAAGCCGACGTACCAGATGAGCTGCGGCTCCCGCCACCAGAACCCGGCGTCAATGCCCGCAACGATCACCGCGCCAGCAAGCAGCCAGTCAGGTATTCGCAGGTTGCGACCAACCAGAAGCCAGATGCCCAGCAATGCCAGCACGTTCATTGCGAGATGGGACCAGCCAAGGTGCACCAGGTGACCGCTCAGGAGCCGCCACCACTCGCTCTGTCCGACAGCAATCCGGTCATAACGCAGCACTTCCCGCCACGCATCACCGCCCGCCTCGGCTATGAGCGCGACGATTGCAATTGCCAGCGGCAGTTGCCAGCCACCTGCTGCAAGCTTGGCCGCATATCTCTGTATTTTGTGATCAGGCGCTAACCCCATGTTTGCTATACTCGCGTTTAATTTGACAGAGAGTCAATCTGGCTTGTGCATGCTTCGCACCAGGCCGTTCTGGAGTAGATATCGGTGTTTCAAAATCACAAGGGCTGCCAGCGCAGCAGCCGACAGCAGGGCTTTACGCTTATCGAAATCATGGTGGTCGTCATTATCCTTGGCATTCTTGCGGCGATTGTCGCGCCAAACGTGATCGGTCGTGTTGGCGATGCGCAGATTGCGGCGGCCAAACAGGATCTGCGCGGCATCGAAAACGCGTTGAAATTTTATCGACTCGACAACTTCAGCTACCCCAGCACCGAACACGGCCTGCAGGCGCTGGTCAGTCGCCCCAATGATCCCAACCTGAGAAACTGGAAACAGGGCGGCTACCTTGACCGCATGCCGAAAGACCCGTGGGGCAATCCCTACCAGTACCTCAACCCGGGCAACAACGGTGAAGTCGATATCTACACGCTCGGCCGCGATGGCCGCCCGGGCGGTGAAGGTGAAGATGCCGACATTGGCAACTGGGATCTGGACTAGGCGACAACCCCGCCCTGCCCGCGGCAAGAACATGGTTATAAGGGCGCAGCGCGCATTCACGTTAATTGAAGTCATGGTGGTCGTCGTCATCGTCGGCATCATCAGTGCGATTGTGCTGTTGTCGACAGGCCTGCTCGAAGACGACCGTGACATGCAGGAAGAAACCCGGCGCATGGCGACACTGCTGGAACTGGCCGCAGATGAAGCCGTCCTGCAGAGCCGTGACTTCGGCCTCGAAATGACCCAGACCGCTTATCGCTTCGTCGAATACGACCCCTACCAGGAACGCTGGTTCGCGATTACGGACGATGACATCCTGCGTCCGCGCAACCTGGCGACCGACCTTCGCTTCGAATTATTTGTAGAAGACCGGCGGGTCCTGCTCAACACTGAACTCGCCCAGCTTACCGCCGATGACGATGACGAGCAGAATGATCGGCAGGCAAAGTACGCGCCGCAGGCGCTGATATTGTCAGGCGGCGAGCTGTCGCCATTCAGGTTGCTGCTGATTCGTGATCGCGACCGCATGGAACAGACCATTGAAGTCACACCCGCTGGCGAGATCAAAATTAACGCCGATGACAGCAATGATGGCTAGTTATCGGCAACGGGGCTTCACGCTCATTGAAGTCATGGTCGCGCTCGTCATCATATCCCTGTCGCTCGGCGCGGTTGCGGCAGCAATCAGCCAGATGGCTGATGCCGGCAACAGCATGCGGCTGCGCACCTACGCCAGCTGGATTGCGCAAAACAAGATCGCCGAGTTGCGACTTGCCAACGTCGTACCCGAAGTCACAGAGACCAACGGCGATGTCATGTTTGCCAACCAGGAATGGCTGTGGACGGCGACGGTGTCTGAGACCGGTGTCGAAAACCTGTTTCGGGTAGACGTGGAAGTAGCGCTTGCCAGCAATGCCGCACCCATTCGCACCGTCACCGGCTTTATCGGCGAACCGGTACAGCCCGGAGTCGGCAATCGGGCGTGGAGCGGCGCGGCACTGGAAGGCGATGGTCCCGATGACGCTGGCGACGGAGAGCAGACTCCGGAGAGCCCGGGAGATGACCTGTGACCGCGCGCAGGATGCAGGCGGGCTTCACGCTGATCGAAGTGCTCGTCGCAATTGCGATCTTTGCGATCATGTCCGCGCTTGCCTACGGCGCGCTCAGCCAGACCATTTCGAGCTCACAAACGCTGGGCGAGAACATGGATCGACTGAAAGCCGTGCAGCGTGCGATCCGGATGCTAGACAGTGACTTCATGCAGCTGGCGGCGCGCCCGATTCGCAAGGATCTCGCGGACAATTTCAGCCCGGCGCTCGAAGCAGATGCACTATCGGGGGTGGCGCTGGAACTGACACACGGGGGCTGGAGCAACCCCACCGCGGCGCCTCGTGGAACGCAGCAACGCGTGGCTTACCTGATCGAAGATGAAACGCTGATTCGCTATTACTGGAATGTCCTCGACCGGTCTTACACCAATGAACCGATCATCATGCCTCTGCTCGACGGCGTCGACAGCCTGCAGATACGTTACCTGCTCGACAGCGGTGACTGGGCAGATCGCTGGCCGCCGGCCGTATCCGAGGCGGGCCTGGGTCTGTCGCTGCGGACACGCCCACGTGCGGTCGAGGTTGTCCTCCGCCTGATCAACGAAGGCGACATCACCCGCCTGATCGAGGTCGCCCCGTGACCTGTCGTAACGTCAAACGGCAGCGCGGTGTCGCGCTGATCACCGCGTTATTGATTACCGCCCTCGCTGGGCTCGTGGCCGCCAACCTTGCCTGGGACAACGCGCTGGACGTGCGCAGAACCATGGTGCTGCTCGCGCGGGACCAGGCCGTGCAGGTTGCGCTGGGCGCGGAGAGTTGGGTCAGCAGCATCCTGCGGCAGGACCTCGAAGATACCCAAACCGATCACTTCGGCGAGATCTGGGCAGCGGAGCTGCCGGGCCTGCCGATAGACGGCGGTGAGGTATTCGGCGAGATCACCGATCTGCAGGGTCGCTTCAACATCAACAATCTGCTCAGCGCGGACGGTCGCGTCAACGAGCAGTCTTTGGAGCAATTCAGGCGCCTGCTGCAGGCCCTGTCCCTGGACCCGCGATTTGCGGGCATTGCGGCAGACTGGCTGGACGCGGATGTTGAGGCGTCATTCCCGGATGGCGCCGAGGATGCGATCTATTCAAGCATGACCCCGCCCTACCGCACGGCAAACCAGCGTATTACGAGTGCCAGTGAGCTCGCGGCACTGGAGGGCATGGACAAGGCAACCCTGGATACGCTGCTGCCGCATGTGATCGCCCTGCCGGCGGGCACGCCGATCAATGTCAATACCGCCACCGCGGCGGTACTCCAGTCGCTGGACAGCAATATCAGCATCGCAGACGTGGAGCGCCTGATCACAGAACGCGAGATCGGCGGGTTTGCGAACGCCGAAGAAACCTTTCGGCCACTGATCGCGCCAGAGATGTTGCCGCTGATCGGTGAGTCGACGCGTTATTTTCAATTGAAGGTCGTGGTGCGGGTTGGTACCGTGCGCATCACGATGTACAGCATTCTGCAGCGCTCGCCGCGCGGCGACGTTGCGGCAATCGCACGAAGCTTCGGCACAATTTAGGAGTCCCGACACTGGCATGGCTGAATACCTTGTAATCCGGCTACCCGCTGACGCTGACCAGGCTGCGGCCTGGATCACCGTCGATTCTGCAGGCACCCGCACGGGCGGCGTGTCTCAGGGTGCGTTGGCCGATGCCGCAAGTGATGCCGCGGGCCACGCCGTGCTGGTACTTGTACCGGGTGGCGAGGTGTTAACCACGACGGTCGATATCCCGGTACGTAATACGAACAAGCTGCTCTCCGCGCTGCCGTACGCCCTGGAAGAGATGCTTGCGGAAGACGTCGATGACCTGCACTTTGCTGCAGGCCTGCGGCAGGCAAACGGTCGCGTGCCGGTCGCTGCGGTCAGTCACGAGCGCATGCGCTCGTGGCTCGAGTTGCTGGAATCCGCTGGAATCACAGCAACCCGCATCATTCCGGAAACGCTCGGTCTTGCGGCCATTCCCGGCACGATCAGCCTGCTCGTCGATGGCGACGAAATATTCATCAATGACGGCGGTGACACGCAGCTGTACCTGCAGGATGTAACACCCACGGATGCTTTAACGGCCATCGGCGCCTTCAACGAAGACGCGGAAGAGACCGACGTAGCCGCCGACGCAGCGCCTGCGGCGCGAGGTCACGTGCTGGTTTACTGCAGCGCCGCTGACGACGAACGTTTCCGCCACGAATGGGCGGCATTGCGCAATGAACTAGACAGTGTCGACGTGAAATTGCTGCCCGATGGAGTACTGCCACGACTTGCCGTTACAGCCGCGACGGGAGCTGGCATCAATCTGCTGCAGGGTCGGTACGGGCCGAAGACCGGTTATGGCAGCGTATTCGCGCCATGGAAGTATGCGGCAATGTTATTGCTCGGCTTCATCGTCGTTGGCACGGCAACCAAAGCTGTCAACTACGTAAAACTGACGCGCGAAGAAGCCGCGCTGCAACAGAGTTTCCAGGCCGAGTACCAGCAGGTAGTGCCGGGTGCCGCCGAGGTCGATGATCCGGTGCGACTCGTGTCGTCGTTGCGTACCCGCGCCGGCAGTTCCAATAACGAACCACAGGTCCTGCTGCAGGCGCTGGAGCAATTGGCGGCCGCATCAACCAGCGCAGAAAACGCCAGCATAGAAGCCATCAGTTTCCGCAGCGGTGTTGCCGACATCCGCGTCAATGCAGCAAACGTGTCGGTTCTCGATGCCATGCGCCAGCGCATTGATCAGAGCGGTAATTTTCGCGCCAAAATCCAGTCCACCGACCAGGTTGGCGATCGAGTCAACAGTCGCATACAAATACAGGCGATCGAGTAAATGAAAGACTGGTTCGAAACACTCGAAGCACGAGAGCGGGTATTTGTCAGTGTTGCGGCAGGATTCGTTATTTTCGCCATTTACTGGTTCCTGATCTGGCAGCCGCTCGCTCGTGGCGAAGAAGACCTGTCGGCGCGCATCGAGAACTGGCAATCATCGCTCGCTGAATTGCGCGGCCTGCGCGGTCAGCTGCAGGGGGCAAGCCCGGCCAATAACCAGGCCGCCGGACAGAATCAATCCCTGGTCGTGATTGTCGACAATACCTTGCGGGCACGAAGCCTCTACTCGTCCTTGCAACGCAGTCAGCCGACGAACACCAATGGCATTCGCGTCGAGTTTGAAGACATCGCGTTTGATGACCTCATGTTATGGCTCGGTGATATTGGGCGGGCACACGGACTGCAAGTACAAACCGCGAGCTTCTCGCAAACGTCGGCAAACAACGCGGGTCGCGTCAACGCCTCTCTTACTCTGGAACGCGCCTGAACGTGCTTGACATTAAAAAGCTGCTCATCGCGGGCGGCGCTACTCTGTTGCTTGGCCTTATCCTGATGTTCCCGGCCCGCGTAGCGCACCATTGGTTTTCTCCACCGGAACTGCAAATCGCCGGTATCGAAGGCTCTATTTGGCGCGGCTCGGCGCTGGAAGCAACCGTTGCCGGCGTCTATCTGAGCAAGCTGTCCTGGTCGTTCCGGCCGCTGGCGCTGCTCAAGGGCCGATTCGCATATGACATTGCTGCGGAACCCGTCAGCGGCTTCATCGAAGCAGACGTTGCTGCGGGTTTTCTTGGTACGCTGTATATCGACACACTCAACGCAGCGGCGCCGCTATCGGTTTTAAAGAGCGCGTTGCGGCTTGACGATGTTGCCGGCGATGTGTCGCTACAGCTTTCCTCGATTCGCATCAAAGACGCATTTCCCGTGAACATTGAAGGTCGCGCCGCCGTGGCGAATCTGGTGATTCGCGCGCTGGCGCCGGGTCCGCTGGGCGACTTCCAGGCCGACGTGCAAACAACAGATGGCAACATCCTGGGAAGCGTTGAAGATGTGCGCGGCATGCTTGAGCTTGCGGGCACGCTGACACTCAACGCGGATCGCAGCTACGCACTGCTGGGTCGTGTCGGGCCAACGGCCAGCGCTATCGAGTCGGTCAAACAGCAACTCAGCTTTCTCGGCACGCCGGACGCGCGCGGCCTGCGCGAGTTTCGCATCGAAGGCACGCTATAGCGCTGCATCCGCGTCAACTTCGACAAAGCGCTGCAACAGTGGAAAGTACAACGCCGTACGCACCTCGGCGCCTGGCGTGACCTGGCGATAAATATCCCGATAGCGCCTGAGCTGCGGACGATAACGACCGACTTCCTGCTGCAGGAAACCCTCCAGGTCGCCACCTTCGTGAGTGCTCGTCTTGTAGTCGACCAACCAGTGGACATCGTCTGCAATGCGCAAGCGATCGATCACGACATTGATCACGCCGCCCTGCTCCACTGCCGTCAAGCGCAATTCGGCATGACCCGGGCCGTCCAGCAGCCAGCGACCGCGTTCGTCCCCGGCCACTGCCTCAAGCGCGCGCTTCACTCGATCGTTTACATCCGCCAGTTCATGTTCAGGCACACCGAGCGACAGCGCCCAGCGCCGGGTTGTCTTCTCAATGCCTGGCGGCCGGGCATCAATGGCGAACCTGCCTTCGGCCATCATCTGCAGCCAGCGATGCACGATCGTGCCTGCATGGCGCGCGGCAGTGCCAACCCAGTAGTAATTCACCTCACGGTCGTTTGGCGCCGGGGCATCCGACTTGAGAGGCGGCGGCTCCGGCAGCGCGGGTGCCAGCCAGGGATCACAAAAGCGGCGTCCCGGTGGCGATGCGAAGACCGGCTCTTCATCGGCAGTGGCAACTGCCGTTGTTTCGCCCTGCCCGGCAAACTCAGCTTCGAATCGCTCGTGAAGCACCGACCATAATCTGCGCAACAGCGTCTGCTGCTGCGGCTGGGCAAGTTCCGTTCCATTCGTCTTGGTCGTCACCCCCGCAACGAGATGCAGTGATTTGACCGCGCGCGTGCAAGCTACGTAAAGCAACCGGTCAAGCTCGAGGGCCTCGCTATCTTTGGCTGCCTGCTCGATGAATCGATGCAAGGGGTCTTTTTCAAGTGCTGCGCGCGGTGCGAGTGGGCTCAGCATGATGTCGTTTCCGCCATCATCAGCGGCGACCGCGAGCCATGCGAGCATGTCTTTGCGACCCATGCCGGTACTTCTGCCGAGGCCGGGCAATACCACGTGATCGAACTGCAGCCCCTTGGCCTTGTGTATCGTCATAACCTGTACGCGCGTCGCGTCATTGGCGGCTGAAGACACGCGCTCTTCGTCGAGCATGCTCTCAAGCGCAGCGATGTCCGGCACGGTGCCGCCCTTTTCCAGTCTGGCAAGTACGTCGAGGAAGCGACGCGCATTCAGAAGCTGCATTGGCGTTTGCAGTGCCGCGGGACCGCCCAGTGCATGCCATGCGCATTCGACACGTTCTCGCAAAGAACGTACGGCATGCGGTCGCAGGAAAGCCTGCAAAATCGTCAGCATGGCCTGCACGCGCTCACGCGCATTGGACGACAGCACAGCAACACGCGCTTCATCCTGCAGAATTTCCAGTACGGTGCTCTCGCTGTCATTCTTCACGAGCATCTGCAATTCAGACCATGACAGACCGGCCCACGGCGCACGCAAGACAGCAAGCCAGGCTATTCGATCGCCGTGATGGCACAAGGCACGCGTCAGAGCGAGGAGATCGATGATCTCTGGCAAGTCGGTCAGGCGATCGATCTCGATCGCCTGGTAAGCAATGCCGCGCTGACGCAGATCTTCCAGGAGCAGCGGCAGTTGCGTGCGGCTGCGCACCAGCACGGCGACGTCGCCCTCAGCATCTTCGGCGAGGCAGGACTCGATAATGCGCGCCGCGCAGGTCGCCTCTTCCTGTGCCGGCGCGTCAATCAGCGGATATATTGTTACAGCACCCGAAGCTGCGTGTGCAGGCACCGGGACTGACGGCGCATAGCTGATTGCGCCGGTTATGACATCGTCGCTCGGCGGGAACACACGCTCAAAAGTATCGTTAAACCAGTTGACCAGTATTTCGCCAGATCGAAAATTCTGTCGCAGCAGCAGAGGTTCAAGCTTGAGATCGCCGATGCCATGCTCGCGGGCGGCAAGAAACTGGCCGACTTCGGCATCACGAAACCTGTAAATCGACTGCATAGGATCGCCAACACAGAACAATGTGCGACCATCCTGCGGCTCCCAGCCCGCGGTGATCTGCGCAATCAGCCGATACTGGCGGGTCGATGTGTCCTGCATTTCATCGACCAGCAAGTGACGGATGCGGTAGTCAAGCAATAGCGCAAGGTCGCCGGGATCTTCCGCGCTGCCAAGCGCCGTGCCAGCGGCGAGCGCGACTTCGACGTGGTCCGTAACGCCACGCTCTGCGAACAACCGCTGCAGTTCCGCGACGGCGAGTGGCAAGACATCAAATAAGGCCAACAGTACCTGCCACTGTTCTTCCTCATAAACAGGATCTGGAAGACTGCGAACGGCGCCCAGCTGTTCCGCAAGACCGTCTACTTCACGCAGTGCAGCAAGCCAGGAATGAAACGCTTTTTTCTCGCCGTTGTCTTTTGCAGGGAATCCGCTCCTGACGTCGACCTGCTTACGTAATTCATCCTTACTGGCTACCAGCAACTGGCTGGCAATCGTCCGCCAGATGGACACATTGCCCGGCTCTGCCGTCGGCCATTGTTCATCTTCCAGCATTGTCAGGAGCGACGATTCATGGCTGCCTTTTACTAATTGCTCACCTGCATAACGCAGCAACCGTCGTTCTTCATGATTACCCAGTACTTCCATTCTGCGACGCAACGACTTAAGGCGCGCGGCAACCTGCGCGGCCATGGTTTTCTCGAGTCTCGCACGGACCGCATCCGCTTCGGCCGTGCCGCCGGCGCCGGTAAGCTGCAGCCATTGGTCGCGCTTGGCCAGCATCTGCGCGAGGTAGCTTACGTAGGCACCAACATTAAAGTCGAGATGCTCCAGTACCCGCTCGAACGCGCTGCGCCGCGAATTGTCACTGGCCAGCCAATCGAGGGTTGCAGCCGCCGCCTCGCGGTACAGGCGCATCATGTCCGCGTCAGCGGAGGTGGTCATCGCGCCACCGAGACCCGAAGTGACCGGCAACAGGCGGGTTATCGATGCACAAAACGCATCAAGCGTCTGGATACGCATTCGGCGGGGTGATTCCAGCAGGCGCCAATCAAGCTTCTTGTTGAGTTGTAAAATTGTCCGCGCTGCCGCCAGGGTGCGCTTGTCATGCTCGGCCTCGCCCTCATCACCGGCCTCGGCGCGACGCAATGCAGTAACGACACGCAGCTGCATTTCACTTGCGGCCTTGCGCGTGAAGGTAATGGCGACCACTTCTTCAGGCTCGGCAACCGTGGCCAGCAAATACAAATAGCGTTGAATCAGGAGTTCCGTTTTTCCCGAGCCGGCCGGCGCCTGCACGATAAAAGAACGCGTAACATCGAGCGCCGCAGTGCGTGCCTGCCGGTCGGCCTGCAACAGGTCGCTGTCAGTTGACACTGGCAAGTTCCGCAAAGCGGCTCAGAACCGCGAGAGACCTGGCTTTCTTGATTTCCTGCAGCGCGTTGATACCGGTCTCGCCATCAGCAAAACGCTTCAGCAATACATCAACCTCCGCGCACCAGTCCTCCAGCAGCGCTGACCAGTCCTCCGGTTTTACCTTGCTATGCGAGATGCTGCCGCCTTCGCCGACATACCTGATCTCGCTGCTATTGACGTACGTCAGCTGCAGACCTCCAACCGAATCGTCTTCCAGTGCGCGTGCGTACACACAAAGCTGCAGCTGTTTTGGCCTGCCGTATTTTCGCTCGAGGAAGGATTTTGCGTCGCTGGCCTTGTAGTCGGTAATCAATAAGGCTCCGTCTGCGAGGCGATCAAGCCGGTCAATGCGCAATCGCAGGTGCACCGGGCCATAATCCAGTTTTGCCGAACTCTCGACAGCCAAAACCTGGAAGTCTTCGCGTTCATTCTCTTTCTGGATAAACGCATGGAGCAATTGCTCGAGACGGCGCTTTTCCAGTTGCAACAGGCGCTGCAATACAGGGTCGGCATGCGGCCAGTGCTTCGCCAGCGGTTGCCACGCTGCCTTGTCGATTCTCTCGACGCATTGGTCGCTGCTCCAGCGTTTTAGATCGGCCTGCGCCGGCAGTTCTCGCAGCAGCTGTTGCAAGGCACCGTGCACTAGCGTGCCGCGCATGCGCGGCGAAAATCCGGGCTGGATAATATCCAGGTCGCGTACGTGCAGCCGTCCTTCCGCGAACGCCTTAAACGGCTCTTCGCGCATTGACTGCACGGTGTACGCGCCGCCGGAGATGCGCTCGTCAGGCAGCACGGGCGGCGCCTTATCGGCGGGAATGGCAACCGTAGGGCTGCCGAGCAACGTCGTCGCGTGCCAGCCAGGATCATTTGTGTCACGCGCAGGGTCCGCGCCTTCGACGTCGAGCAACGGCGATGGCAGCAATTCCTTGTCGTCCTCGAGCCGCGCCCAGCTCACCTCAACCTGGTTTGCCGCGATTAGCACTCGTTGCAAGATGCGCTGCGAGAACTGCAGCGCATCCGCGGGCGTTGCGTCCGGCATACCGCGCTCGCGTTGCAGCTGACGATTGACGAGTGCCAGCGGATTGGCAGTCGTCGGCCAGCGACTCGCATCCATGCCACCCAGCCACAGATAGTCGAATTCGAGCCCCACAGCTTCCAGCATCCCCAGCAAACGCAATCCGCCTGCCCGCGACTCCGGTTGGTACAGGGTTTCGCCGGCGATTTGCATCAGGCATCGCAGGCAGTCAGGCAAGGTCATGCTGGATCGCACGCTGCCAAGCCGTGCGACATCGTTCAGCAGTTGACGCCAGCGATTTTGCAACTGGAATTCGGCGCTGTCGGGCTGCGATTCTCCGGGCCAGCCGATTGCCGTGAGCATTTCATCGATCGATTGGGCCCAGTCCGCCGGCGACCGTTGCTGCTGCCGCTGCTCGTACAGTTCCGCAATTTTCTCCAGCCGCACCAGAAACAGGCCTGCCGACTCATCGTCGATACGCGGTCGCAACGTGGCCGACAAATTTGCAGGCAACCATTGTCGATCCGGCAGCGACCGCAGGAACCAATCAAGTCGGGCGCGTTCCGCGATATCAGCGTCACCAATGAAGCCGGAACGCAGCAGAACGCTGACATCGGTGCTGTTCAAACCATCGCATGCCAAACGCAGGCACAGGCCGGCAACGCCAATTGCCGGATACAGCGCAAGCGGCATACCGTAGGAGACGTCAACGGCATCACGATAGCGGCCGCCGGCGAGTTGCCAGCCCGGCGCGAAACCCTCGCGAACCTCGCCGGCAATGCCGGTTGCATCCGATTCCAGATCTGGCGCGACGATTGCAATGCGGGACAGCGGATTCTGCTCAAGCAACTCGCGCGCCCAGCACCCTGCCGCGCGCCACATTGTGTTTGCGTCAGCGTAGGAGCGGTAGTGCAGTTGCGCCGCCAAAGCAGCCTGTGGTGCCGCGCGAGTCGCGCAGCCCTGCTCGCCGATTCCGGAAAACAGTGCGTGCTGTGCGGGCGTTAGCCGCTCGAATCCCGCGTAGACAATACCGGCGGGCCACTGCGTTTCCTTGCAAAAAGAAGCGGTCGAGCAATAGGTCGCAAGTTGCGCCACGTCGAGCCAGCCTGCGTCGTCCAGCTGCTGCTGGTAGCGCTGCGCAGCACCCACAAACCAGTGCTCATCGCGCGAGCGGGCCGCCTCACGAACAACAGCAAGCGAGACCTGCCATTCCTGCAGGCGCTGCCATGCACGCCGCGCGTGTCGCACAAGACTCGTGGTGCTGAGCAAGTCTGCCTGCACCGCGCGATCCAGGCATCGCTCCCATAGCAGCACGGATGAGGGACCATCCAGCAAGCGTCGCTCTGTGACGCCCGTCTGCTCCTCGACCTTGTGTTGCAGCCACTCTTGCCAGAAATAGATGTCGGCACTCGGCCAGGCGCTAAGGCCCCGCGTGATTTGCTGCTGGTCGAATTCGTGTCGCAGCTCTAGCGCCAGACGACGACTGGACGTCAGGACAGTGGCGCCATCCGCAAGTGCATCGTGCAACCATTGATAATGCGAATGGCCGGTCACTGCTAGGCGTAAGCTGCCAGAACGCTATCAATCCTGACGAACACCTCGTGCAGGGTGTCAGCGTCCGGCAGTGTCGTGATACGGAAGTGATCCTGATAATCAGTATTGAAACTGCTGCCGGGTGCGAGCAGGACGTGCTTGTCCTCCAGCAATTGCAAGGCGAATGCCTGGTCCGTGATGTTCCTTGAGACGTTTTCTCGCAGGCGAACAAACGCGTACATGGCACCCATCGGCGCAACGAGGTCGAGGTAAGGGCTCGCTGCGACGCAATCGATAATGGTCTGGCGCTGCTGGTAAAGGCGCCCGCCGGGCGTCACCAGCTCGCGAATACTCTGAAAACCGCCGAGGGCGGTCTGTACCGCCCATTGGCCGGGCACATTGCTGCACAAGCGCAGCGCCGATAGTAATTCCATCGCGTGACTAAGCTCAGTGCCGCGTTCGAGATCGCCTCCCAGAACACACCAGCCAACGCGATACCCGCAGGCGCGATAGACCTTCGACAATCCTGAGTACGTCAGGCACAGCGTGTTGCGGACCAGGGTCGCAAGCGGCACAAATTCCGCGTCGTCGTAGGTCATCTGGTCGTAAATTTCGTCCGCCAGCAAGACGAGCCCGTGACGTTCCGCAAACTGCACGATTTCACCGAGCAGCTTGCGGCTGTACACCGCGCCGGAGGGATTGTTCGGGTTGATCACGACCAGCGCCCGGCATTTTGGCGTCAGCAACGCTTCCATTGCAGCGAGGTCCGGTTGAAAGCGGTTCTCGGGTCGACACGGGTAGTGCCGCACTTTACCGCCGTTCAGCGTTACCGCCGCAGTCCACAGCGGGTAGTCCGGGCTGGGCACGAGCACTTCGTCACCGGGATTCAGCAGCGCGCGCAGCGACAGGTCAATCAGTTCGCTGACACCATTGCCGATGAAGACATCGTCGGCTGTCACGTTTTGAATGCCGCGGCTTTGTTGCTGCATCACGACCGCTTCGCGCGCCGGGAAAATGCCTTTCTGATGACTGTAGGGCTCTGCCTGCGGCAGGTTTTCAATCATCGCGAGGCGCATGGTCTCGGGCGTGCGAAAACCAAACAGGCCGGGGTTGCCGATATTCAGCGAGATTATCTCGTAGCCGCGCTTCTCGAGTTCGACTGCGCGATTGGCGAGGTGCCCACGAATTTCATACTTGACGCCATGCAGCGCACGACTGGTTTCAACAGGTTTATGGATCATTGTTGTCTGGGCTTCCTGGCAATCTGCATCATATCGCACCGTTTCCTCGCAACTCATCGATTCTTTCCACGCTGTAGCCCAGTACGTTTTCAAGAACGTCGCTGGTGTGCTCACCGAGCAACGGGGGCGCACTCCGCAAGGTCGCCGGCGTTGCCGAAAAACGCACCGGGTTTGCGACCGCTGGCACGCTGCCGGCAAGCGGGTGCGGGAGCGACGCGAGCAACTGCCGCGCGACGACCTGTTCGCTATCGAATACTTGTTGCAAATCGTTTACCGGACCGCAAGGTACGCCGGCGGATGCGAAAAGCGTCAGCCAGGTGTCAGTAGCCTGCGTCGCGAAGCGCTGTTCCATCAACGGAATGAGTTCGGCCCGGTGCGCTACACGCAGGGCATTTGAACGAAAGCGTTTATCAGTTGCCAGTTCCTGCAATTCGAGACACTCAAGGCAGGCAGCAAACTGCCGGTCGTTGCCGACTGCCAGCATCAGGTAACTGTCCGCTGTTGCAAATGACTGGTACGGCACGATGTTGGGATGCGCATTGCCAAGCCGCGCTGGTACTTCGTGGCTGACCAGGTAATTCATCGCCTGGTTCGCCAGCCAGGCAAGTTGCGTGTCGAACAGAGGTATATCGATGTGCTGCCCGCTGCCGTCCGTGCCTCGCGCATGCAGCGCTGCCAGGATGGCCGTCACGGCGTACATCCCGGCCATCAGGTCTGCCACCGCCACTCCGGTCTTGAGCGGCGGTCCAGCGCGCTCGCCGGTGACGCTCATCAGCCCTGCCGACGCCTGAATCATGGCGTCGTAGCCGGCCTCGCCTGCGCGTGGACCGTCCTGGCCATAGGCTGAAATGGAACAATAAATCAGGCGTGGAAACCGGGCCCGCAGGCTGGCCGCATCGAGCCCGAACGGCTGCAATGCTCCAACCCGAAAATTCTCAAGAAAAATGTCACTGCCAGCGGCAAGGTCGCGCACGATGGTTTGTCCGCCAGGCGTGCTGATATCAACGGTTACAGAGCGCTTGTTGCGATTGCTTGCTAGAAAATAGGCCGATTCGGATGTCGCGTTGCCGTCGGCATCAGCGAGCCACGGCGGACCCCAGTGGCGCGTGTCGTCACCGGTTGCCGGTCTTTCAACCTTGATAACGTCAGCACCGTAGTCCGCCAGCAACTGGCTCGCCCACGGGCCCGCCAGCACCCGGCTCAGGTCAAGAACGCGTATTCCGGCCAGTGCTCCCGGCATGTAAATTCAATCCTGCTGCGCAACGAGCGTGTCATTGTCCGGACGCTGTCATCACGTAGCAAGAAATGAAACACGCACACAATAAAAAACCCGGCCAGCGTAAGCTGGCCGGGCTGGGTCCGCACGGAGATTGCGGATTGCGGGACCGGGCCGGACTTTTCAAATCAAGGATCCGAAAACAACCAACTCAGTCTAGCTCTTCGACCTCAGCGCCTTTTACTGCATCAGGTGCCGCGGGCGTATTTTCG
>JBATFU010000339.1:0-7886 GCA_049665065.1 Woeseia sp.
GTTTCACGCCCGTCATGAACGGCGTGTCCCGGCCCTGGGAAATCGGCATCCTGTGGGACAAGGACCCGGCGGTGCCGGATATCCTGATTCCTGCGCTGCGCGTGGCCGGATTCAACGTTGGCGACAATGAGCCATATTCGGGTAGAGCGCCGCAGGATTTTACGATTGACAACCACGCCGAAAATGCCGGCTTGCCGCATTCCGGCATTGAAGTTCGTCAGGATCTGATTGCGCGTTCAGCAGGGGTTTTGAGAATTGCCGACGTTTTCGAAGCCACGCTAAAGACTGTGCCACCGCTGCTGAATGACAAGGGGTCCAATGCGGCACTGGCATAGCGCCTGATAATCAAAAATAGTGAAAGGGGTGAGCGATGTTTTTGCGAGATCCGGAATTTACGATCGGCATCGAAGAAGAATACCTGCTGGTAGACAAGGAAAGCAGGGCCCTGGTCGCCGACCCGCCCGGTTCGTTTATCAGCGAATGCGAGGCCGAACTGGGCAGCCAGGTGACGACAGAACTGTTGCGCTCGCAGGTTGAGATCGGCACCAAGGTTTGTCGCAACATGCAGGAGGCGCGTGCCGATCTGGCGCGACTGAGGCGCGGCATTATCAAGGTTGCGGATCGCCATGGCATCGCGCCGATCGCTGCATCAACCCATCCGTTCAGCCGCTGGGTGGATCAAAAGCACACCGACAAGGAGCGCTACGAGGCGCTCACCACGGAAATGGCCGGAGCCGCACGCCGGCTGGTGATTTGCGGCATGCACGTGCACGTGGGCATCGGCGATGACAACCTGCGCATCGACCTGATGAACCAGATGAGTTATTTCCTGCCGCACCTGCTGGCTTTGTCCTGCTCTTCGCCGTTCTGGGAGGGCCGCGACACCGGTCTGAAAAGTTACCGGCTCACCATCTTCGACGCCCTGCCGCGTACCGGCATTCCGGAGCGTTTCCAGAGCTTTGCCGAATACCGGCGGCACGTGGACATCCTGGTCAATGCGGGCATGATCGAGGATTCCACGAAGATCTGGTGGGACATGCGCCCGAGCGGCCGTTTTCCGACGCTCGAATCCCGCATCATGGATGTCTGCACGCGCCTCGACGACGCGGTGGCCATCGCCGCCCTGCTGCTGTGCCTGATGCGCATGCTGTACCGGCTGCGCCTGCGCAACCAGCGCTGGCGTGAATACACGCCGATGCTGATCCGCGAGAATCGCTGGCGCGCCATGCGCTACAGCTTTGACGCAGGCATGATCGACTTTGCCAAGGGCGAGCTCGTGCCGTACCGCGAACTCATTGAAGAAATCCTCGAGTTGACCGCCGACGACGCCGAGGCGCTGGGCTGTGAAAGCGAGGTTGCTTCAGTGCGCGATATCCTGAACCGCGGCACAAGTGCCCATCGCCAGCTCAAAGCCTTTGAGCTGGCGGCCGCCGCCGGCAAGGACACGCAGGCCTGCCTGAACGAGGTGGTCGACACGCTGATCGTGGATACCCGCGAAGGTCTGTAGCCAGCACCGATGGTCCAGGCGGGCAGTCAAGCCGCCGGGCGCACAGTCGCCTGATCAAAGCTCAATTTGACGTATTGCGGAACAGGTCGCATCGCGACCATGCCGGGCTGCCTACACTGCCGAGTTGACAGTTCAAACCCGACACCCCGAAGGCGGGCCCGCCCCATGCTCGATCTGATCGCGCCCATTCTGCCGACAACGTTTACGCTCGCCGGATTCATGTATCTGTGGCTGGCGGCGCGGGTCCACCGTGAAACAGGCGATGCGGCTAATCCAACGATCGCGTTTTTCCTGTTTCTGATCGGTGCGATGGTGTTCGGCGCTGCCTTTGCGTTCAGTGCCGGGGAGTCACGCCTGTACAGCTTTGGTCGCGTGCTGTCTTTTTTTGGCGCCGGTTTTATGCCGGTTGCGCTTTACTACGTCTATCGAAATTACACCCAGGGCCCACCGACGCGCGCACTGTTAGGCGCATTGTCGATCATCCCGGCGATTACCGTCGTACTGGCTATCACGAATCCGCTGCATCACATTCTCTGGACTGTGACAGACGCTGGCGGCGCACTGCGTTTCAGTGATGCAACAGAACATGCCTGGTTCGTGTACGCCTTTGCGCCGTATTCCTACGGCCTTTTCGCCTACTCCGTCATCGCACTCGCGACGCGTTTGCAGGACACCACGACAGCGCACCGACGCAAGCTGAAACTATTCCTGGTAGCGGCCGTAATGCCGCTCGCTGTCAGTTTCGCCAATACCTACCTGCATATCGGTCCCTACAACTTTCCGTTTACCTCGCTAACCCTGACCTGCCTGCTGCCGTTGTACTGGTGGCTTTGCCTGCACCTGCGCGTGCAGGATTTCAGCCCGCTCGCGTATAAGACGATGCTGAATCATCTGCAGGATCCGATTATCGTGCTCGACAAAGCCCAACGAATTATCACGGTGAACAGCGCGGCGCAGGAATTACTGGGACTGCCCGAAAACGAATTAATGGGGCGGCATCTGTGGGACGACCTGCCGGAAGCGCAGGTGCTGCTCGATCATGTCGGCAGCACGGACCTGTCGCAGACCGTGCGCATGCGCCGCGATCAATTCTACGAAGTGTATTCGTCGCAGCTGATTGGACCGGCCGGGCAGGAGCAGGGCACCCTGCTGGTTTGCCGCGATGTCACGAAGCGCAAGCGGGCACTCAAGGCGCTCGCTGACAGTGAGCACCTGATTCGTTCGCTGGTCGAAACATCGTCAAACGGTATCCTGCGATTCGCTCAGGATGAGACCGACGAGAAGCGCAAATTTCGCTGCACTTTTGCAAACCGCGCAGCGGAACGTTTCCTGCGCACGGGGGGTATGACCCTCGTCGGGATGCCGCTCGAAAAGCTCGACATGTTGCAGCCGCAGCGACTGCTCGACCGCTTCGGCAATGGCCGTGATGTCAATGCCACGGTCAACTACGAGACGCAGGTCGAGCTGGATGACAAAGACGGCTGGCTGCGCGTCGTTGGTGAGCCGGTTGGCAGTGATATTTCGGTCACGCTGATCGATATCACTCAGCGCAAGAGTAATGAAAGTAAAATGTTGCAGGACGCGCTGCGCGATCCGTTGACGGGTGTGCTGAATCGACGCGGCTTCGAAAAGGAAGGCGTGGACTGCATCGCTCGATCTCCGCGCGGTGCCGTTTTATACCTCGACCTGAACCAGTTCAAGACAATTAACGACCGCTTTGGCCACCAGGCCGGCGACGCGCTGCTCAAGGCGTTTGGACATCGGCTCGAGTACTGCCTGCGTCCCGAAGACATTCTCGCGCGGCTCGGTGGCGACGAATTTTCCATCATTCTGCCGGACGTCAGTATTGATGATGTCAAACACGTTGCGGCACGGCTCGTCGAAACAGGATCGGAGCCCTATATCATCCAGGGCCAGGAAATAAGCTGCACCGCAAGCGTTGGAATTGCCTTGATGCCGGAGCATGGCAAGGAGCTCTGGGAACTCGTCAGCGTTGCCGACCAGGCCATGTACAATGTCAAAGCCATGAGCCTGTCAGCGGCAAACGATCGCGACGCGTACATCGACGCTGCTGTCGCGTCCTGATTCAGCGTTACATCGCTGTGCGTTCGCACAGGCTCAGTGACATCAGACCCCGGAAGAGGCCGCACTTGTCCTGATGAGAGATCAGTCCGCACCCGTTAACGTGCTGTTTCTGTGCACGGGCAACTCAGCGCGAAGTATTCTCGGCGAGGCCCTGGTGAATGGCATGGGCGCGCCCGCATTTCGCGGCTATTCTGCCGGCAGCAAGCCGACCGGCACCGTGAACCCGGGCGCCATCAAAGTTCTCGAAGCGGCAGGCTACGACACGCGGCCACTGGCATCGAAAAGCTGGGACGTGTTCGTGACGGGACCGTCCATCGATATTGTCATCACGGCCTGCGACAACGCCGCGGGTGAGGCCTGTCCGCTTTTTCCAGGAAAAGGCATGCGTGTCCACTGGGGCATTCCGGACCCGGCCGGCGCGGCCAATGAGGATGTCGCGTTTGCCCGTGCCTTTGACGTGATGCGACGGCGTGTCGCGCGGCTAATCGAGCTCCCCGTTCGCCGTCTGCAGCCGCGCGAGCTGCGCGCTGCATTGGCAACGATTCGCGATCAGGAGGCGTACTAGCTCGCGCGCCGCCGCGCGCTGGGCATTACCGCGGGTAGCGAACGACCTGCAGGCTCGCCGTGTTGGGATCAGCCGTCTCAAGAACAAACACGTCGAGCACGTCGCCGTTGGCGACGTCCAGCGCGACGGGACCCGCAACAATTGTTTTCTCACCGCTGATCGTCACGGTCAGCTCGTAATCGTCTGCAGCAAAGGCAGCCAGCGGCACCTGTGTCTTGAACGGCACGAATGCATACTGCGGCCCGTTGTCGGTAACTGTTTCGCCGGCTTTCAGCAAGTAAAGGTCGACGAACGCGATGCCAGACGCCGCGTGCGTGAAGCCGATGCGGCCGCTGGTCGCGTAGGGCCTGCGCACGCTCACCGACGTGAGTATGTCGGGGTCGCTGTCCGGCCCGACCAGCACAAACGTGTGTCTCAATCCATCGCCGACGGAGATGTCCTCGTCGATGATGACCGCGCCCTGATTGCCTGCATCGGTGAACGTATAGCTGTTCAGTCCGCTCACGAGGGCCGTATCTGCCGTCAGCGTGCCGAAGGCGAGGTTCGCTGCAAGCAGATTGCCAAAGTCGTCGTTTTGCGCGAGGTCTACATTACCCAGCGCAACGGCACCGTGCAGAATCTGTGCTGAGGGAGGGAAGCGCGTGTCGGCGATCTCCGTACTGTTACCCGCCTGCGTGACCCGGCGCACAGAGGCAATGCCGGTGCCTGCCCGCGACGGATCCTTGTCGAGGATCAGCAGCGTGCTGCTGCTGGCACCCGGCCAGGTGAGCGTGGCTGAACGGAACTGCACCGTCTGCGGCGCATCTGCAGCGGTTAGCGTCAATACGTATTCGCCAGTCGCGAACTCAGCGGTCGGCAAGCGTTCGCCCGTCGCCAGAGACGCGAGTCTGTTACCGATGCCTGGCGCAACGCCGGGTGGCAGCAAATACACGTCGAGCGCACCCGGTTCATTGTTGAGGTTGGCAAGCGCGAGCTCAAATACCGTTTCAGTTCCGTCCCAGGTGCGTTCCGCGTCCTCCCACAGATAAAGTTGCGGCGCTGCGAGGGTGCCACCGACCGCAAACAGGTAGAAGGTGTCGCGGACGACGTCGAGCTGGCGCGACAGAATCCGTTCCGACGAGCTGGCGCCGGCGACCGGGACAGCGAAGTTAAAGGTGTAGCTCAGGTCGTCATAGCGACTGGCCGTCGTCGCGCCACCGAAAGCAGCGGCGCCAAGATTGCGTTGCTCAATCTGGAAGAAGATATCGGGCGCGTCGACGATTGCGTTTACCGCGACCAGTGCGCCCTTGCCGGTTGCTTCCTGCCGGTTACTCTTCGCGCATCCAGTAATCAGGGTGCAGGCAAGGGCGAGAATGGCAAGCGAGGTCAGGGATCGGTTCATGAAAATGCTCATCAAAAGGTCGGCTTCTGCCAGGCGTAATGCCGGGCAATGTATCTATGGACTCATCGCGGCAGCGCAGGTGCCGCAAAAATCTGGACAAGTGGCTTGCGGGCGTCGCATTGGCGCTTTCGTACCCCGTCGCCCGCCCGGGGAGCCGCGCATGATAGCGCAATACGCCCCCTTGTTTCAGCGGCCGGCGGGCCTGGCCCTGAATTGATGGCCAGCGCCGGTTGCGACAGCTAGCATGGCCGGCAGGTGTTCCATCAGTTGCGAACCTCGCGAGGTCTGGCATGCAGCAGGCGCTGCTCGAAAAATTGCGGCAAATCGTCGGAGAATCGGCGCTGCGGCCTGGCGCAGCTCTCCGCGAACGCCCGCCGGCGTGGCAGACACATCAGCCCTGCCTGGCCGAGTGGGTTGTTGCACCGGCGACGACCGCCGAAGTGTCCGCGGTGCTGGCAGCCTGCAATGCAGAGGGGCAGAGCGTAGTGCCGTATGGCGGCGTCACCAACCTGGTCCAGGCCTGCGCGACCCGCAGTGCCGACATCGTATTGTCGCTGGCACGCATGAACCGGATCGAAGAACTGGATTCGACAGCCCAGACGCTCATCGCAGGAGCCGGTCTGACCCTGCACGAAGCCCAGCAGGCGGCTGACGCAGCGGGTCTTTTCTATCCCGTGGATATCGGTGCGCGCGACAGCTGCACGCTCGGCGGCAACATTGCCACGAACGCCGGCGGCACCCGGGTTATACGCTACGGCATGACGCGTGACTCGGTACTCGGTCTCGAGGCCGTCCTGGCGGATGGCACCGTCCTGTCGTCGATGAACCGCTACCTCAAAAACAATTCGGGCTTCGACCTGAAACAGTTGTTTATCGGCACGGAAGGCGTACTCGGTGTTGTGACACGGGCCGTCATGCGTCTGCGCGCAAAGCCCCGCTCACACAACGTCGCCCTGCTTGCCTGCCCAAGTTACGACGATGTCCTCGCCGTTTTGAATGCCGCCCGGGCTCACCTTGATAACGCGCTCTGTGGCTTCGAGGTCATGTGGGACAGTTTCTACAGCAAAGTCACGCAGCCAGCCGGCCGGCATGCGCCGCCATTGCCGACAGGCTATGCGCATTACGTATTGGTCGAGGCAATGGGCAATGATCCGCGGTCGGACGACCTGCGCTTCGCGGAGGTGCTTGAGCAACTCGTTTCCGGTCAGCACGTCGCCGACGGTGTCATAGCCAAATCGGAAATTGAGCGGGCGGCTATCTGGGCGATTCGCCATGAGGTCGAGTGGATCGTGACCGGTGCGCAAAACTTCGATGTCAGTTTGCGCGTCAACGACATCGGTGACTACGTGCGAAACCTCGAGCGGGCCATCGGTGCGGCGATGAGCGATGCCTGTGTTGCAGCGTTTGGCCATCTCGGTGACAACAATCTGCACATCTCGGTACTAGGCGCTGGCAGCGCGGCTGCGCGCAGCGAAGTCGAACAGCATGTTTACGGCGAGCTTGCTCCGTATCAGGGAGCGATTTCCGCTGAACATGGCATTGGTCTCGAAAAACGCAGCTGGTTGCCGGTTTCGCGTTCAGCCGCAGAAATTCAATCGATGCGGCAGCTGAAGGCCCTGCTGGACCCCCGCAATATTCTCAATCCGGGCAAAGTGGTCGGTTAACCGCCCTAACGAGCTGCGCTAGACCAGTACTTCTATCGAGTCCGTCGAAACCCGCGCAGCCTGTCGCAGCAGCTTTTTCAAGGCCTCGACTGTCGGCATCTTTACCATGTGCTTCGTGACGAACGGGTAGGCAACTGAGCGGTGCATGTCGTCAGGATGGTTTGAGCTCGACAGCACCGTGATCGAGCAGGGCTGCAGTTCTGAGCGCCGCTCACGCAGCGCGGCAAACTCTGTCAGGAACTCGAAGCCGCTGACCTTTGGCATGTTCAGGTCGAGCAGGATGTGCAGGCATTCGTTTGCCTGCAGTTCGTAGTGCTCCAGCCAGTCCAGTGCGTCGGCGCCGTCACCCAGCTCGATGATTTCGAGGTCGCAGTCTGTTTTCTTCAACAGTCGTTTTACGATGTAGCGATCGACGTCGCTGTCATCTACGAGCAGCAGAGTTAGCTCAGTCATGGCTGGGATCCCCGACAGTTGCAGGGAACAGGACGGTGACCACTGTTCCTTCGGAACTGCTTTCCAGATCAATATGTGCCCCGATGGCGTGCGCGTGTTTGCTTATGATCGTTGTGCCTACACCACTGCCTGCGCATATTTGCGGGTGAAATCGGCTAAACATGTCGAAATACTGCGGCTGGTTTTCCGCGGGTATGCCAATGCCGTTGTCCGAAACGGACAGGGAAATAC
>JBATFU010000340.1:0-3353 GCA_049665065.1 Woeseia sp.
GTGCTCACCAGGATGATTTTGAACTCGGCAAACTGCGCGCGCTGGAAGGCGTTCGCGAGTTTCCATCACGCGTCAAATGCGCAACGCTTGCCTGGCATGCGTTGCGCGCTGCACTTGACGCCAAGTCTCGCTCCATCAGCACGGAATAAGCGACACCATGTTTGGACATCACAACGAACCCTTCTCGCTGGCGCGCAAGGTCAGTGCCATCATTATTCCGGCCGGAGACACCGTCGAACTGCCGGAGGGCACGACCGGGTTCATCACCCAGGCGCTTGGCGGCAGCTTTACGATTTATGTCGAGGGCAACCTGTTCCGCGTCGCGGGTATCGATGCCGACGCTATCGGCAAAGAGCCGGTGCCGCCACCTGATGTCCCCGAGAATGCGACGGACAAAGATATTGAAAGCGTCATCTGGCAGCAGCTGCGCACCTGCTACGATCCGGAGATCCCGGTGAATATTGTCGACCTCGGTCTGATCTATCGCTGTGACGTAAAGCCGCGCCCTGACGGCAAGCGTTCGGTTGAAGTCGAGATGACGTTGACAGCTCCGGGCTGCGGTATGGGCGATGTACTGGTGCAGGACGCGCAGGAGAAGATTGCCGTTATCCCGACCGTCGAGGACGTGCAGGTCGAACTGGTGTTTGACCCGCCCTGGAACCAGAGCATGATGTCTGACGAAGCGCGCCTGCAAACCGGCCTGATGTAATAACGTGAGGTTCAGATGAAAACGCTGACTCTGCTCCGCCACGCAAAATCCAGCTGGGATTCGCCATCGCTTGCCGACAGCGAGCGACCGTTAAACGAACGCGGCGAAGAAGATGCGCCGGTCATGGCAAAGCGCATTGCGGCAGCCGGCATCCGCCCTTCGCTGATGATCAGCAGTCACGCTGTGCGAGCGTGGGCGACCGCAAAAGTAGTCGCGCGCGAACTGAATTATCCGCTCGAATTCCTGCAGCGCGAGAAGGACCTCTACCTCGCATCCACCCGCCGCATTCTCGATATCGTCAGCCGCCAGGACGAGGGCTTCAATAACCTGATGGTCGTCGGCCACAACCCGGGGCTGACGGATCTCGCGAACTACCTTATCCCCGACCTCACCGGCAATCTGCCGACCTGCGGTGTCGTCAGCGTCACGATTGATTGCGATACCTGGGAGCTGCGGCAGGACGCGAAGCGCGAATTATTGCTGTACGACTACCCGAAAAAGCAGCACTAGCACTCCGGAACGTTAACGGCGAGACCGCCGCGCGAGGTTTCCTTGTAAATCGTCGACATGTCGATGCCGGTTTGTCGCATCGTGCGAATGACCTGGTCCAGTGACACTTTGTGCGTTCCGTCGCCATGCCTTGCGAGGCGCGCCGCATTAATCGCCTTCAATGCGCCCATCGCATTGCGCTCGATGCAGGGAATCTGCACGAGGCCGCCGATGGGGTCGCAGGTAAGACCGAGGTTGTGCTCCATGCCAATTTCTGCCGCGTTCTCCACTTGCTCGTTGCTGCCTTCCAATGCGGCAACCAAACCGCCGGCAGCCATCGAGCAGGCCACGCCAACCTCGCCCTGGCAGCCCATTTCGGCGCCTGAGATCGATGCATTTATTTTGTACAAGATGCCGATGGCACCCGCGGTAAACAGAAACCGGTCGATGCCCTCCTCCGTCGATCTTGGCACCAGCTCGCGGTAGTAGTGCATCACCGCCGGTATGATACCGGCAGCCCCGTTGGTCGGCGACGTGACGACGCGGCCACCGGCGGCATTCTCTTCATTGACCGCAATCGCGTAAGCGTTGACCCAGTCCATTGTGTCGAGACCGCCGCCGTCTTCGCGTCGCTGAATGGATTGGTACAATTTTGGCGCGCGCCGTGTGACGGCCATGCGGCCCGGCAACACGCCCTCGGTTACCAGGCCGCGCTGTACGCAGCTCTTCATCGCGCTCCAGATCGCATCAAGTCGTTCCCGGATTTCTGCCGCTGTGCGCCAGCTCAGTTCGTTTTGGTATACCAACTCGGAAATCGTCAGCTTGTGTTCTTTGGCCAGCGCCAGCAAGCCCGCACTGTCGGTAAACGGGTACGGCGGCTCGCCTTGCTGGTTACTTTTTTCTTCCTCATTGCCGCGCACGACAAAACCGCCGCCAATCGAGTACCAGTCCTCTTCGAGCAAGGTGTTGCCGCCGGCATCGAGCGCAGTAAAGCGCATGCCGTTGGTGTGGCGCGGCAATTCCTCCTCGTAGTCGAACGCGAGGTTGGTTTCGGGATCGAAAGGCAGGGTCCCGACTCCAGGCACCGTCAATTCTTTTTTGTCGAAGATCTTGCGCAACGTCGGCTCCATCGAATCCGGGTCGATCGTTGCGGGATCGGCGCCGCCCAGTCCAAGCAGCACGGCAGAGTCGGTGCCGTGACCGCGACCGGTAAAAGCCAGCGAGCCGTAAAGCCGGACGTTCACACTTTTCACCGGCAGTTTCTGGTCTGCGAGCGCGCCGGCAAACGCGCGCGCGGCCTTCATCGGCCCTACCGTGTGCGAGCTGGACGGCCCGACACCGACTTTGAATATGTCGAAGATACTGATAACGGCCATGCGATCTACTCCCGCTCAGGAATCACTGAGGGATAACAGGCTGGCATTGCCGCCAACGGCTGCAATGTTGTTGCTGACAGCATACTCGGTGCCGAAACGTGCAAGGTAATGCGGACCGCCGGCTTTCGGGCCGGTACCGGACAGGCCACGACCGCCGAACGGCTGCGAGCCAACGATTGCGCCAATCATGTTGCGATTGATGTAGATATTGCCGGCGCCGGACTGCTCGACAAATTCCTGGGCGCGCGTCGTAAGGCGACTGTGCAGACCCATCGTCAGACCGAAGCCGGTTGCGTTGACAGCCGCGATCGTTTCGGCAAGTTTGCGGCGTCGATAGCGTAAGACATGCAGCACCGGCCCAAACACTTCACGCTCCAGCACGTCGATGCTGTCGATCTCGAGTGCGATGGGCGCAAGGTAGGTGCCCTTCGTCGTGGCCTCCGGCAACGCGCACTGGTAAATGGTTCGCGCTTTGCCTGCCATCGTATCGAGGTGCTGCTGCAGGCCTGCCCGCGCCTCCTCGTCAATAACAGGGCCTACGTCCGTCGCGAGATCTGCCGGATCGCCGATAACAAGTTCACGCATGGCGCCTTCGAGTAACTCAATGACGCGCGGTGCGATGTCCTCCTGCACGCAAAGAATGCGCAACGCCGAACAACGCTGCCCGGCGGCGTTGAAGGCTGAGGAGATGCAGTCGAGCACGACTTGTTCCGGCAGGGCCGAGCTGTCGACGAACATGGCGTTTTGCCCGCCGGTCTCGGCGATCAGCACCGGGATCG
>JBATFU010000341.1:0-6607 GCA_049665065.1 Woeseia sp.
TCGGCCTGCGGCGCGAAGAGGCGATCAAGTTCTCACCCAACTACGCCATCAAGGACGATCACATCAAGCTCAAAGCGAGCTGGACCAAGGGTGGCCGTGCCCGAACCGTGCCGATCCGGACGGACGCTCAGCGGCGACTCCTCGAGGACGTCAGGAATCTCGCGAAGGGCGGCGCGTTGATCCCGCCCGAACGCAACTACATAGAACAGCGCAATCGTTACGACGGCCAAGTTCGTACAGCAGGAATCAAGAATCCTCACGGCCTCAGGCACGCGTACGCCCAGCGGCGCTACGAGGAACTGACGGGCTGGAAGTCACCACTCGCCGGCGGCCCAGCGTCGAAATCCCTTACCAAGGATCAACGCGCGTGTGACAAGGGCGCACGCGAGACGATTTCTCGGGAGCTGGGGCACAGCCGCGAGGAGATATCCACGAGGTACCTTGGGCGGTGATTCTACTTCCCTACAAAGAAGCTATTCGGCAACTGGGCCTCAGCCGCTCCGGCTTTGATCGATACGTACGACCGTACGTTAGAAGCACGCGACTGGGCCGACGTCTGTTATTCAGCCGGGCCGAACTGGAGCAATTTGCGATGGACAAGCTCGGGGCGCACAATGGCCGCTCTACGAACGCTCTCCGAGATACAACATCGAGGAGAGAAACATGGGAGGAAAGAAAACACCCGGCCTCCGTCGCCGGGGCAAGCAAGGAATCTGGTCGATCCAAAAGACAATCCAGGTCGGAGGTCAATCAATCCGACTTTGCGAAACGACGGGAACGAATTCGCTGGAAGAGGCGGAACGATTTCTCGCAAAACGCATAGCCGACCTTCGATCCGTACACATCTACGGAGAACCCAGTCCACTTACGCTTGCTGAAGCCGCCGAACGGTATCTGGAAGAATGCTCAGCAAAGAGCTACGAACGGGCGGAGTACGCCCTGGCCAATCTCTGCAGAGCACTCGGACACTTGCAAGTTTCGCAGCTTCATGACGGAACCGTACAGCCGTACATCAAGGAGCGATTGAAGACGGTCAGTGCCGGCACGATCAAACGAGAACTGTCCGTACTGATCAGCATCCTCAATCGATGCGCGCGCCGCTGGCGAAATGATGCAGGACACCCTTACTTACAGGTTGCTCCAGCCATTACTCGACCCACCGGCAAGCGTCGTGCTCCTTACCCTTTGTCGCATGACGAGGAAAAGCGGCTGTTGGCGAAGAGCCCGCCCCACTTGGAGCAGCATATCTTGTTTGCGCTGCACACTGGCTGCAGAGCAGGCGAGATCGCCAAGCTCCGGTGGGAATGGGAAGTGCAAGTGCCAGAACTCGGTGTCAGCGTGTTCGTGTTGCCCGAAGGTGAAGCAAAGAACAACGAAGAGCGCGTCGTGATTCTGAATGCCGTCGCCAGGCGGGTGACGGATGAGCGACGCGGGGAACATTCGAAGTTCGTGTTCAGCTGGAAGGGCGAGCCGCTCAAGAAGCTTTCGAACAGCAGCTGGAAGAAGGCGAAAGCCCGATCAAAGCTGCCGATCCGGTTTCATGATCTGCGGCACACGTTCGGGCATCGGCTTCGAGCTGTTGGCGCCCCGGTAGAAGATCGAAAAGCTCTGCTTGGGCACACCAACGGCGAGATCACGACGCACTACTCTGCGGCCGAGCTTGGAACGCTGCTGAAATGGGCGGAAGCAATTGTCGATGCCCGACCCAGCACCGCGCTGAGAACGGGATTCGCTGCAAACGTAGTGGAATTGAGGCAAAAACGTGGCAACTTGCCACGCTAAGAGGCAGGACTCATTGGCGAGACCTGCAACTTACTGAAACAAAAAAGGGAAAATGGCGCGCCCGAGAGGATTCGAACCTCTGACCCCTGCCTTCGGAGGGCAGTACTCTATCCAGCTGAGCTACGGGCGCTATGTATTGAACTATCGTCAGTCAGTCTATCGTGTCCGTGGGTGGCAGCGCTCCGCGCTGCTCAGTACTCCTTTTCTCGCTGCGCTCCAAAAGTCCGGCCACTCGCCGATAGGCTCGCGGCGTTCGCTCCTGGCGAAGCATGCTTCGCCTCACCGCTGCGCGGTGACCGTCGCTCACCCAGCTGAGCTACGGGCGCTATGTCTTTTGCTATCGTCAGTCAGTCTATCGTGTTCGTGGGTAGCAGCGCTGAGGGGGGCGATTATGCCCCTATTCGCAGCAATTTACAGCGCCGCACCCGCGGCAACGTCGCCGCCTGCTGCCTTTTCACCGGACCCATCTGATTTTGTCGGCACCGCTTCTTGCCCCGGCGCTCTCTTGAAAGCCGCTTCCCAGGCACGCATCCATAATCCAACCTGGCAGCGCGACAATGTGCTCGCACCGCCGGGCATCCGAAAATTGCTATAGAACTACGTACAAACAACGGTTTTCCTGCCGTCTCGTGTCCCTGTATACAATGAGTCAGCTGCCAGCAATAGCAGGTCGCCGATGACGGACGAATCCAACAAGACTTTCGACAAGAGCACGATGCCGTTTGCAGCGCCGTGCCGGACTTTGTCGCCGTTTGCCGCGTTTCGCTGGTTGCGTCTCGGCGTCATGGACTACCAGCATGCGCCGCGACAGAGCCTGGCGTATGGCATTTTCATGGCGGCGATCATGGCATCGCTGCTACTCGGCGCGTGGTTCTACGGCAGCATCTGGTTCATGCTCGCCATGCTCGGTGGCTTCGTGTTCCTTGCACCCCTCTCTTGCATCGGGCTGTACGCGATCAGCGCGCAGCTCGAACGCGGCCAGCCGCCGTCGCTCAAACGCAGCCTGCGCGCCGCATTCCGGCGTCACTTCGGCAATGAAATGGTGTTTGCCATTGTCTTGCTGGTTATCTTCCTCGTTTGGGCCCGGGCCGGCGCCATCGTCAGCGTGTTTTTCCCGACCGTGGGACACCCGGACATCGCAGAACTGCGCGGCTACCTGGCTGTCGGCAGTCTCGTTGGCGCCGTATTCGCCGCAGTTACATTTTCGGCGAGCGCATTCTCACTGCCGATGATCATGCATCGCGATGTCGACAGCGTGACCGCGATCGTCACCTCTATTAATGCCGTGCTCCGCAACAAGTTCGCGATGATGCTGTGGCTCGCAATTATCGTCGCCGGACTCATTATTGGCGCAGCAACGGCCTTTATCGGCATGGTCTTTATATTGCCGGTTATCGGCTATGCCGCCTGGCATGGCTACCTCGAGACGATCGATGCGAGTGCTTTTCCGCGCCACCGCGTCGGAATCACGGCCACACCAATCGGCGATGCTGCGAGATCCGCTGACTCCCGGAAGCAATAGACCGCGGCGGCTATCACGGTAAATGCGTATAGCGGCATCGTTTCTATCAGCTAAAATCTTGCGTCCCTTTGTGCGCTCCAAAAACAACACCGTCACTGTGGACTCCCTAAATATGGATTCTCAATCGAGCTACAACGACAAAGTCGTTCGGCAATTCGCAATCATGACCGTCGTCTGGGGCGTGGTCGGCATGCTGGTTGGGCTCTATATCGCGGCCCAGCTCATCTGGCCCGCCCTGAACTTCGATCTGCCGTACCTCAGCTACGGTCGCCTGCGGCCACTGCATACCAACGCGGTGATCTTCGCCTTTGGCGGCTGCGCCTTGTTCGCGACGGCCTATTACGTCGTACAACGCACCTGCCATGTGCGGCTTGCGTTCGACAAACTTGCAGCGTTTACCTTCTGGGGCTGGCAGCTCGTCATTGTCCTCGCAGCAATCACGCTGCCGCTAGGTATCACACAAAGCAAGGAATACGCAGAGCTGGAATGGCCGATTGATTTACTGATCGCGGTTGTCTGGGTGGCCTATGCCATCGTGTTTCTCGGCACCATTGCCAAGCGCCGCGTAAAACACATTTACGTTGCCAACTGGTTTTACGCGTCATTCATCATCACGGTTGCTGTACTGCACATCTTCAACAACCTGGTGATTCCTGTTTCATGGACGAAGTCTTATCCCATCTACAGCGGCATCGTCGACGGCATGATGCAGTGGTGGTACGGACACAACGCCGTTGGCTTTTTCCTGACCGCCGGCTTCCTCGGCATGATGTATTACTTCGTGCCGAAGCAGGCTGGCCGGCCCGTTTACTCCTACCGGCTGTCCGTCGTGCACTTCTGGGCCCTGATTGCCATTTACATGTGGGCCGGTCCGCATCACCTGCATTACACCTCTTTACCCAACTGGGCACAGTCGATCGGCATGGTGTTTTCGCTGATCCTGCTCGCACCGAGCTGGGGCGGCATGATCAACGGCATCATGACGCTGTCCGGCGCGTGGCATAAGCTGCGCACGGACCCGATCCTGAAGTTCATGATCGTATCGCTGTCGTTCTACGGCATGTCGACCTTCGAAGGTCCGATGATGTCGATCAAGACCGTCAACGCGCTGTCGCACTACACGGACTGGACCATCGGCCACGTGCACTCCGGTGCACTGGGCTGGGTCGCGATGATGACGATCGGTTCCCTGTACTGCCTGATTCCGCGAATCTTTAACAAGGAAGCGATGTACTCGACCAAGCTGATCGACGTGCACTTCTGGACCTCCACGATCGGCGTCGTTTTGTACGCCGTCTCCATGTGGATCTCGGGCATCACGCAGGGCCTGATGTGGCGCGCACTGAATGATGACGGCACATTGACCTATTCATTTATAGAGAGCCTGAAGTTCACCTACCCGTACTACGGAATTCGCCTGCTGGGCGGTCTGGTGTTCTTCTCCGGCATGCTGATCATGGTTTACAACGTCTGGAAAACGGTTGCCGATACCAAGCTGCAGCCCGTCCCTGTCGTGCAGCCGGCTTGAGGGTCCAGAGATGAATCACGAAAAAGTTGAAAAGAATATTGGCGTCATGGCGATCCTGATCGTCCTTGTCATCAGCATCGGCGGGCTCGTCGAGATCGTGCCATTGATGGCAAGTTCGGCGGCGACCGAACCGCTTGAAGGCATTCGTCCATACCCGGCATTGCAGCTCGCCGGCCGCGACGTTTACGTACGCGAGGGCTGTTACGTCTGCCACTCGCAGCAGATTCGTCCGTTTCGCAGCGAAACCGAACGCTACGGGCCGTACTCGGTCGCCGGCGAGTTTGTCTATGACCGCCCCTTCCAGTTCGGCTCGAAACGCACCGGACCCGATCTTGCACGTGTCGGCAAACGCTACAGTGACGAATGGCATCGCATTCATTTTATGAACCCGCGTGACTTGGTGCCCGAGTCCAATATGCCCGGCTATCCATGGCTCGCCAGTGCAACGGTTGACGGCGAGCTGGTCGCAAGAAAGATGCGCGCGCTGCAAAGACTCGGCGACCCGTATTCCGATGAAGAGATTGCTGCAGCCGCCAAAGCGGTCGCCGGACGCACCGAGCTCGACGCCATCATTGCCTACCTGCAGAACCTGGGCACTGCCCGTTCGGCGCGCTGACGGGGAAGCAGACTATGGATATCGGAACGCTGCGCGGCCTGTTAACGGCGACATTGCTGATCCTGTTCCTCGCCGTATGGGCGTGGACCTGGAGCCGCAAGCGCAAGGACACTTTCGAGCGCATGGCCGAAATGCCGCTTGAGGACGATTCGAAGCCGCCACCTGTTGATACTAGAAAGGAGCAGTCGCCATGAGCGCCGGATGGACCTGGTATGTCCTGATACTGACTGCCGCAAGTCTTGCGGCCTGCTTCTGGTTGATCGTCTGGACCAACCGGCAACGCGCCTCGGATTCGGAGCTTGCCGAATCGGAATCGCACGTCTGGGACGAGGACATTCGGGAACTTAACAACCCGCTGCCGATGTGGTGGCTGTGGTTGTTCATCCTTACGCTGGTGTGGGGCATTGGTTATTTCATCATGTACCCGTCGTTCGGCGACATCGAAGGCTATCTTGGCTGGAGCCAGGAGGGGCAGTACGAAGCTGAAGTCGCCGCTGCCGAGGAACGCTTTGGGCCCATCTTTGCCAGCTACGGTGCAATGCCGGTTGAAGAACTTGTTAACGACCCGAAAGCGTTGAGTATCGGCGCCAGCCTGTATGCCAATTACTGCACGCAATGTCATGGTGCCAACGCGCTCGGCGCAAGCGGCTTTCCGAACCTGACCGACAAGGTCTGGAACTGGGGCGGGTCTCCGCAGCAGATCGAAGCCACCCTGATCAACGGTCGCATCGGGGTGATGCCCTCCTTGCGAGCGGTATTCCCGTCCGAGGAAGCGGTCGACGAAATGGTGCGCTACGTCCGCACGATGGCCGACGGAATGGATACAACCTCGCCGGCCCATACGACGTACATGCAATTGTGCGTTGGCTGTCATTCACCAACCGGGCAAGGTATGCAGGTCCTCGGTGCGCCCAGCCTGGTTGATGATGTCTGGCTGTACGGCAGCTCCGAAGCCGCTGTACGCAAGTCCATCGTCGAGGGCCGCAACGGCGTGATGCCGGCGCATCTGAACATGCTCGGCCCGGATCGCGTACGCATCCTGTCTGCCTACGTCTATAGTCTTTCGCGCTAGGCGTGCGTGACCGGCATGAACGCAAACGAACGCGACGATCATCCGGCTGAGTGGAGCCGCGATACCCAGAAGTACGCGGTATTGACG
>JBATFU010000342.1:0-4901 GCA_049665065.1 Woeseia sp.
ACTGATTTTTGGATACAGAGGCGAAGGAACGATGAGCGACGAATCCCGCGGCAAGAACGAGGACGGCAAGCTCCTCTACTGTTCTTTTTGCGGAAAGAGCCAGCACGAAGTCCGTAAGCTCATCGCCGGGCCATCCGTATTCATTTGCGACGAGTGCGTCGAGCTGTGCAACGACATCATCCGCGAAGAGCTCGAGGACGCCACCGAGGCCAGTCGCGAGAAACTGCCAAAGCCCCATGAAATCAAGGCGGTGCTGGATGAATACGTCATAGGCCAGCAGCGTGCCAAGAAAGTGCTCGCGGTCGCCGTCTATAACCACTACAAACGCCTCGAGACGCGTTCCGGCGAGCGCGGCAAAGACGATGTCGAGCTGGCGAAAAGCAACATCCTGCTGATCGGGCCAACGGGCTGCGGCAAGACACTGCTCGCTGAAACCCTCGCGCGCCTGCTCAATGTGCCGTTCACGATCGCCGATGCGACGACGCTGACTGAAGCCGGTTACGTTGGCGAAGATGTTGAAAACATCATCCAGAAGCTTCTGCAGAAATGCGATTACGATGTCGAGAAAGCACAGACCGGCATCGTATACATCGACGAGATCGACAAGGTTTCCCGCAAATCGGACAACCCGTCCATCACCCGCGACGTATCGGGTGAGGGCGTGCAGCAGGCCTTGCTGAAGCTTATCGAGGGCACGATCGCCTCGGTGCCGCCACAGGGCGGCCGCAAGCATCCGCAGCAGGAGTTTCTGCAGGTTGATACGAGCAATATCCTGTTCATCTGCGGCGGTGCATTTGCCGGGCTTGAGAAGATCATCATTAACCGATCCTCCAAGAGCGGCATCGGCTTCGTTGCCGAGGTCAAGAGCCAGGAAGAGGAGCCGTCAATTGGTGAGCTGTTGCATGAGGTGGAGCCTGAGGACCTCATACGCTACGGCCTGATTCCCGAGTTTGTCGGTCGTCTGCCCGTTGTTGCGACGCTTGAAGAACTCGATGAAAACGCATTGATCAGTATCCTGATCGAACCCCGCAACGCGCTTACCAAGCAATACAAGAAATTGTTTGATATGGAAGGCGTCGATCTCGAGTTCCGCGAAGATGCGCTGCGCGCGGTTGCCAAGCGCGCCATGCAGAGAAAGACCGGCGCTCGTGGCCTGCGCACAATTCTCGAGAGCGTTCTGCTGGATACCATGTACGAGTTGCCGTCGACGGAGTCGGCAAAGAAAGTGGTGCTGGACGAGGCCGTGGTCTCCGGCGAAACCAAGCCCTACATTATTTATGAGTCGGACGAACCATCGACCATAAACATTGAGCAGCAGGAACGACCCACAGGCTCCGATCGCTAGGCGTTGCCGCCTCGCTCGCACTGCTCAAGCGCTCGCGCCTTGTGCCGATAACCATTCAAGCTGGCAGGTCCGTTGAAATTTACGTTCCCGGACGCATGTCGAGTTACCAGCGTGTGGCGATTCCCGTTCTGAGCCAGGACGGCGCAAACCGCCACACGACCGTAATCATTAACGAGGACAGCATTCGTGGCTGACGAGATAAACCCGGAAAATGAAGGTAAGTACCTGATAGAGGAAGATAATTCTTCTCGGGTGCCGGTGCTGCCATTGCGCGACGTGGTTGTGTATCCGCACATGGTCATTCCGCTATTTGTTGGCCGCGACAAGTCAATTGTAGCCCTGGACCGGGCGATGACCTCTGGCAAGAAGATTCTGCTGGTGGCGCAACGCAAAGCGGACAAGGACGATCCGAAGCCCGCCGATCTCTACGCTGTGGGCACCCTTGCCACGATCCTGCAGTTGCTCAAGCTGCCGGATGGCACTGTCAAAGTACTCGTTGAAGGCGGCGAGCGCGCACGCGTAAACAAAATTGAAGTGGGCGATTATTTTGCCGCCGATATCGATCGTCTGGATGAAGATTCCAGTTACGACGAACGCGAGATTGATGTACTCGTGCGCTCCATCATTGCGCAGTTCGAGCAGTACGTGAAGCTCAACAAGAAAGTGCCGCCGGAAATCCTGACGTCACTGAACGGCATCGATGAGCCTGGGCGCCTGGCGGACACTGTCGCCGCGCACATGGCACTGAAGCTCTCGGAAAAACAGCGCATCCTCGAGATCTATGATGTCAAAGAGCGACTCGAACAAATCCTCGGCATTATCGAGGGCGAAATCGATGTGCTGCAAATCGAGAAGCGCATTCGCGGTCGCGTCAAGCAACAGATGGAAAAAAGCCAGCGCGAGTACTACCTGAACGAGCAGATGAAGGCCATTCAGAAAGAGCTCGGCGAAATGGAAGACGCGCCGAACGAGCTCGGCGATCTTGAAAACAAGATAGAAAAAGCCGGTATGTCCAAGGAAGCCAAGGACAAGGCCACGGCCGAGCTCAACAAGCTGAAGCTGATGTCACCGATGTCTGCGGAAGCCACAGTCGTTAGAAATTACATTGACTGGCTGGTCAAAGCGCCTTGGAAAAAACGCAGCAAGGTTCTCAAAGACCTGACGCGCGCCGAAGAAGTCCTCGAGGAAGATCATTACGGCCTTGAGAAGGTCAAGGAACGGATCCTTGAATACCTTGCCGTGCAGCTGCGTGTTAAGCGCCTGAAAGGGCCGATCCTGTGCCTCGTCGGACCGCCGGGCGTGGGCAAGACGTCGCTCGGCCAGAGTATCGCCCGCGCAACCAATCGCAAGTTCGTGCGCATGTCGCTCGGCGGCGTGCGTGACGAGGCAGAAATCCGCGGTCATCGCCGCACTTACATTGGCTCAATGCCCGGCAAGATCATCCAGAACCTGTCGAAGACAGGCGTCAGGAATCCGCTTTTCCTGCTCGACGAGATCGACAAGATGGCGATGGATTTCCGTGGCGATCCGTCGTCGGCGTTGCTGGAAGTTCTCGATCCGGAACAAAACTCCACGTTTGCGGATCACTACCTGGAAGTCGATTTTGATCTTTCGGACGTGATGTTTGTCTGTACCGCCAACAGTTTGAATATTCCTGCGCCGCTCCTCGATCGTATGGAAGTTATTCGCATTCCCGGCTACACGGAAGACGAGAAACTCAATATTGCGCAGCGTTACCTGATTCCGAAACAAATGAAAGAGAACGGTCTCAAGAAAGATGAGCTGACCATTTCTGAAGGTGCAGTTCGCGAGATCATCCAGCACTACACGCGTGAATCCGGGGTCCGCAACCTGGAGCGTGAAATTTCCAAGATATGCCGCAAGGTGGTGAAGTCACTGCTATTGAAAGCGCGCAAGTCGACGATTCGTGTTTTGCCAAAAGGCCTCGACAAATTCCTTGGCGTGCACCGTTACCGCTACGGCAAGGCGGAAGACAATGACCAGGTTGGGCAGGTCACTGGCCTGGCCTGGACGGAAGTCGGCGGCGAACTGCTAACGATCGAAGCCGCTGTCGTTGGTGGCAAAGGCAAGCTGACGCATACCGGACAGCTCGGTGACGTCATGACCGAATCGATCCAGGCGGCGATGACAGTCGTGCGCAGTCGCGCCGGCGTTTTGGGCATCGATGAAGATTTCCACCAGAAGTTTGACGTGCACGTGCACGTCCCTGAAGGCGCAACGCCGAAGGACGGGCCGAGTGCGGGCGTTGGCATGTGCACGGCGCTCGTATCTGCGCTGACCGGTATCGCCGTTAAAAGCGACGTTGCGATGACGGGCGAGATAACGCTGCGCGGCGAAGTTTTACCGATAGGCGGCCTCAAAGAGAAACTTCTTGCGGCACACCGCGGCGGAATCAACACCGTGTTGATACCGCAGGAAAACGCCAAGGATCTGGCGGAAATACCGAAGAACATCAAAGACAAGCTGAACATTGTTCCGGTGAAATGGATCGATCAGGTTCTGCAGCATGCGCTTGCGCATTTGCCGGTGCCGGCGGCGAAGTCGGAAAAAGACGCGTCTGCAGGCAAGAAACCGGAATCCGATGCTGAGGCTTCAGACACTGCCCGTCCGCATTAATTATCTGCGCGGAGTCCTTCCGTACGTTTGTTGACGCTGATTTGGTCGCTTGGTATAAGCTACGCCTGTTCGCGTCGGCTAACCTCTCACTGTCGACGTGCCGGATGCGAGCCGGGGGAGTTCGCACCGGAGTCAGGGGACAGGTCATCCCAAAGCTCGGGCAGTCAATCGGATGATCGCAGGGATGCGGATTAGCAAGTCGTATTCCGCATTTTGAATCTACCTTCTAATTAAATAGGTGAATGCATGAATAAGGGTGAACTGATTGAAGCAGTTGCAGACGCAGGCGATCTTTCGCGTGCCGACGCAACCAAAGCTGTTGATGCAGTGCTCGATAGTGTCACACGCACGTTGTCGCGCGGCGGAACTGTATCGCTCGTCGGCTTTGGTACGTTCTCGGTGAAATCGCGTGCAGCTCGCCAGGGCCGCAACCCGCGCACCGGTGAAACCATTCAAATCAAGGCAAGCAAAGTGCCCGGATTCAAGGCTGGCAAAGCCCTGAAGGATGCCGTAAACTAGCGCGCCCTCGCGACCTGGGTGGCTTGTAAGCGGTTGTAAAACCACTTTCTGACAGCTTGGTAGCAAGGTAGAATTCGCGGCCGCGCTGCGAGTTCGAGCGGGTGCTTAGCTCAGCTGGTAGAGCATCGCCCTTACAAGGCGAGGGTCGGCGGTTCGATCCCGTCAGCACCCACCAGTCACGGAGTGGTAGTTCAGTTGGTTAGAATACCGGCCTGTCACGCCGGGGGTCGCGGGTTCGAGTCCCGTCCACTCCGCCACGATTAGAGAAGGGTCCCTTACGGGGCCCTTTTTTTGTTTCCGGCGCTATCGGGGACGGGGCTGGAAGCAGAAATTACCGGCAATTACCAACAATTGCCGGCAATCACGGGCTGCCATGGCTGCACCTGGCACGAGGTGAAAC
>JBATFU010000343.1:0-20294 GCA_049665065.1 Woeseia sp.
GGTTTGATACGAGTCCTACTCGATCAAAAAAAACCGGGCAATCGCCCGGTTTTTTTTTGCCCTTGCTACCTGATCGGCAGCCACGCCGTCAGTCGCTGTTTGCCGCAACAAAATCCATGACCGCTTCACGCAGCTCGTTGAGTTTGCCGTGAAAAAAGTGGCTGGTCTGCGCAAACACCTCGAGTTCCGGACCCGGATCCAGTGCATTGACCCATTCGATCGTTTCATCGATCGGTACCAGCTCATCTTCATCGCCATGCACGATCAGCCACGGGCAGTCCGGCTGCACATCGAGATTGTTCGCAAAGCGATAAACCGCCGGCGCGATGCTCACGAGCCCGGCCGGCTGGCGCAGGGCAGCCGCGCGAATGGCAATGGCGGCGCCGAACGAAAAGCCGCTGATCCACAGCTTCTTGTCGGGCCAGCGATTTTGCAGGTAGTCAATGCAGGCCAGCGCGTCAGCAAGCTCGCCGCGCGCCTCGTCGTATTCGCCGTCACTCTTGCCGACACCGCGAAAGTTGAAGCGCAACGCGCCAAAGCCACTGCGATAGAAGGCGCGCGCCAGCGTGTGCGCCACCTTATTGTTCATCGTGCCGCCCTGCTGCGGATGCGGGTGGCAGACGAGCGCTAAGCCCGCGAGCTCAGCAGCGCCCGGCAACTCCAGCAGTGCCTCCAGGCGGCCGGCGGGACCGTCGATGAACAGCAGCTCAGGCCGGGGCGGGCTCGGCATCGCCAGCCTCCATCGGTTCCTGCTGCCGTTCCGGTCCGAACGACACGACAGTCTTGCCGGCGCCCGGCTCGGACTCCTGGCCCGCCGCGACGAAAGACACGACGCCTTCTTCGTCTACGACGAGGACCTCGACCGCATCCTCGCCGCGCCCCCGCTGGAACTGTTCATAGGTGAAGGTTTCCGACAGGCGCGTTTTCGAGAACTTCCAGCCGCGCACCAGGTTTCGCCACAGGTATTCAAAGTCGGCGTCCGCGTTGAACGCCACACCGCCGCGCCGCGGTCGCGCCAGGGCCTTCGGATCTTCGTCAAAATCGCCGGAGCCCATCGCCAGCTGCAGCACGTTGCGCTGGCCGATCTCGGGCGCCATCGCTGTGCAAACGAGCGCGTTGTAAGCATCGTTGCGGGTCGCCGCCAGCACGGTGCGGATGTGCGCAAGCTCGACAGATTCTTCCGCAAATTCCGACAGGATCTCGCCGTAGAAAACCTGGATACCGGCCAGCCGCGCTTCGCGCAGGTTGTGCCAGGAGGTGTCCGCCAGCAGCACGTTGACCTTCATGTCGCGCAGCACCTGCGAGAGCGCGATCGTCCACGGTGACGCGCCGACAATCAGTACGCCGTCGCGGTGCCGTGACGACAGGCCAAGACGGCGCGACAGCCAGTTGATGCTGAGTCCGTGACTGAACACGGTCGCGAAAATGATGGCGAATACGAGCGGCAACAGGACTTCCGCCGGGTAGCCTGCATCGACCAGCCGCGGACCCATCAAACCGGCGGTAGCGGCGGCGACGATACCGCGCGGCGCGATCCAGCTCAGCAGGACGCGTTCTTTGAACTGCATGCCGGCACCGATCGTCGCCAGCATGATCGCCAGCGGTCGTGCAATGACCATGATGGCAACGACGAGCAGCACGCCGCGCCAGCCGATATCGGTCAGTGAATGGATATCGAGATCCGCCGTGAGGGACACGAACACGACCGACACGAGCATGATCGTGATGTATTCCTTGAAGCGCTTCATGTCGCCGATGCCGGGCAGGTTCATGTTGCCGACGACGATGCCCATGATAGTTACCGCCAGTAGTCCGGCTTCTTTCTGAATGATGTCGGAGACGGCGAAAACCACCAGCACGAGTCCCAGCAACACCGGGCTCTTCAGGTACTCAGGCACCCAGCCTTCGCGGAACGCACGCGCAATACCCCAGCCACCGAGGCCACCCAGCACGAGGCCGCAGACAATCGCGAGGCCGATGCCGGTAATGACTTCCTGCCAGCCACTGCCCTCACCCTGGAAAATGAAAAACTGGAATGCCAGTACTGCGAGCAATGCGCCGATCGGATCGTTAACGATGCCCTCCCACTTCAGGTAGGACGCCGTGCGGCGGTTCAGCGCCGCCTGTCGCAACATCGGCATGATGACGGTCGGGCCTGTGACAACCATGATCGCGCCAAACACGATCGAGACCGGCCATTCGAGGCCGCCGATGAAATGCGCGCACAGGGACGAAAACAACCATGCCAGTGGCGCCCCCAGATACACGAGCCGACGCACACCTTTCGCCGCTTCCTTGAGCTCGTTGAGATGCAGGCTCAAGCCGCCTTCGAACAGGATGATCGCGACGCACAGGCTCACGACCGGTCGCAGGTAAACACCAAAATCGGCGCTCGGGTCGATCAGGCCGAGCCCGGGCCCCATGATCAGGCCAAACGCTGCCAGCAGGACAATCGCCGGCAGCTTGAACTGCCAGGCTACCCATTGAGCCGCGATGCCGAGTCCGGTCACCGTGACGATTGCCAATAAGATGTGATGCTCATCCATAGCTGAAAACGTGCCTTTTGCTGTTTGAGTCCGTAAAACCGACGCACGATGATACATGACCGAAGCGCCCGGTCACCCGCTACCACCCACGTGGCTTGCTGCTGGCTTGCAACAGGCCGCGTGACATAGAATCGTGAACCATCGCGACGACCACAAACTGTTGAATATCATGGCAATCGAAACGCGAACGAATCAGGCAGCGAGATCTGCAGTGACAGCGCCATGCCGGCGGCCTTGCCCGTCACAGGCGATGGCGTGGAGCAGCAGATGCCGCTGACGCCGGTCGCAATCCTGTCCGCGATACTGCTCGCCACGGGCGCCGCAGGCCTGGCCTGGTGGTGGCGCGGACGCCGCGCGAAACGTGAACGAGGCGCGCTTAATTCGGGCTGGCAACGACAGATTGACTCGCTGCAAACGGAATACAAGCGGATCGCCACGCAGAACAGCAAATTGGTGAGCCAGCTTGATGCGATGAAAGAGGCCACGGACCAGCAGAATGCGCGTGCTCGGCAGCTCGCCGGCGAATTGCAGCGCGCTGAAACCAAACGCGATGCGCTGCAGCTGGAAATCCAGCAGATTCGTAACAATCTCGAAGACGCTGTAGGGCATCGCCATTCGCAAGCGACCGAAACGGATGAGGCACTGCCTGCTGCTGAAGCGGACAATGCAGAGCTCGTCGAGAAAGACCGGAAGATCAGGCGCCTGAAGCGGGAACTGCGCCGCTGGCAGGAACGCGTGCCGCCCCTGGTTGAGCGTTATAAGCAACGCGATGCCGAAGCTAACGAGGCCGCAGCGCTGTATGCCGCCGCACAGGCGCGCCTGATCACGCTGCAGACACCCGACATCGAAGACGGCACGAGGATTGAAGCCCTCGAAGAATCATCGATACGGCAGCTCGACGCATCGAACGATCGCTATGACGATACGCTGGCGGTTCGTCATGCAACACCTGAGGTGCCCAAGGTCGCGCCCCGGCAAACGGATAACCTGAAACGTATCAGGGGCATCGGCCCGGCCATCGAGAAAACGCTCAATCGACTCGGCATCTACACGTTTCGGCAACTCGCGGCTTTGAGCCCGAGCGAAGTCAACAGGGTTGCCGACGAACTCCGCGGCTTTCGTTCGCGCATCGAGCGCGAGGACTGGATAGGCCAGGCGCTGCGCTTCCAGCAGGAACGCGATAACGCGTGATCGTCTGGCCACGCGTTATTTCATCCTGGTCGCATGTCGCACTGCGCGCTGTCGTCGGCACTGTCCTGCTCGCGGCGCAAGCGGCAGCAACAGACTTTCAGATTGAGCACAATGGCGCGGTGTTAACCGTGATCGGCGAGACGAGTTCCGATGGCCATGCCGCCCTGTTGCGCAGTACCGTGGCCGAACTCTTCCCGCAAGCTGACACCGATCTGCGCCTGGCCCCGGGTGCTTCGCTGCCTGCCGGCTGGTCACTGCTGACTGAGCAGGCGCTGCGCCTTGCAGCGCTGTTGCAAACAGGTTCGGTGACCATCGACGGCAAGGCAGTGCTTATCCGCGGCAACTACCTGGACAAAGCTGCCTGGCAACGCGGGCTGCAGAAAATGCAGGTTGCGCATCTGGATGGCATGGAGGTTCGCGACGAGGCGCTGGCCGGTCTGGCGGTCCGTGATTTCGCCGGGTTGTGCCAGCGGCAGTTCACCGCTGCGCTGCGCGGCCGACGCGTCACGTTTCGCGCCGATAGCAGCGAAATTCGCTCCGCAGCTTATCCGCTGCTCGACGCGCTGGTGGAAATCGCGGCGGACTGTCCTGACATGCAGGTCGTGATCACGGGCCACGCTGACGCCAGCGGCAACGCGGAAGCCAACCGCAGCTTGAGCCAGCGACGCGCGACGGCCGTGCTTGACTACATGACTGCGCGCGGCATCGCACCCGGTCGATTGCGCGCCGCGGGTGCCGGTGCTGCGCGGCGCCTCGATACCAGTGGCTCGCGCGCGGCGCGTGCGCAAAACCGACGCATTGAGTTTGAGTTCGTGTTGCCGGACTAGCGCGGGTCGGGGCGGCCTTCGATGCCGGCGAGCTCGACTTCAAAAACGAGCGTGGCACCCGGCGGAATGACGGCGCCGGCGCCACGTTCGCCGTAGCCCATCTCGGGCGCGATCGTCAGCTCGCGTAACTCGCCGACCTGCATGCCCGCGACACCCTGGTCCCAACCCTTGATGACGCGCCCTGCGCCGAGCGGAAACCTGAAATGCTGGCCGCGATCAACCGAGCTGTCGAACTTCTGGCCGCGCATGTTTTCAGCGTTCTCATCGAACAGCCAGCCAGTGTAGTGCACGACGGCAATGTCGCCTGGCGCGGCCGTATCGCCATCACCCGGACGCAGAATGCGCATCGTCAATCCGGGAGCGATCTCGGACTTCGCGCCAGCCGCTGGCGCGGCCGTCGTTGCGGGCGCTGCGGCTTCCGGCGCCGTCGCGTCCGGTTCCGGCTTGCCGCAGGCGGCAAGGACAAGAACGCATGCGATACAAAGCACTGTATTCAGGTTTTTCATAAGTCTTTATTCCCGATTGAAAAGTTATTCGTCGTCAGACTTCGTAAAATCCAGCGACGCAGAATTGATGCAGTAGCGGAGTCCCGTCGGCTTCGGGCCATCGTCGAACAGGTGCCCGAGGTGGGCACCGCAGTTCGCGCACAGGGCTTCCTCGCGAATCATGCCGTGACTCGTATCCCGCGCGATGCGCACGTTATCCCCGGCCAGCGGCGACCAGAAACTCGGCCAGCCGGAACCCGAATCGTATTTGTGTTCGGAACTGAAGAGCGGAGTTTCGCAAACCACGCAGCGATACGTGCCGTCTTCTTTCCAGTCGACGTACTTGCCGGTAAACGGCCGTTCCGTGCCTTTGTTCTGCGTGACCTGATATTGTTCATCATCGAGCCGCGTGCGCAGCACGTCTTTGTTTGGCTTGTCGGCGCTCATGGGTCTCTCTCATGCCGGGATCGTGGGATACGAGACTCTGCCGAAGTTGCTCGTTACACGCAAATTGCCGGGCCGGCAGTGCCGGCGGGTATTGGCCAGGACAGCGCATGAAGCAAACGGACAAGTCGCCAAGCGCCGCCGAATTTGCCGGCGTGCGCCTTATGCGCGGCACGGTACTCGCACTCGATGACGTGACCCTGCGTCTGCCGGCACGCCAGATTACTGCCGTGCTGGGCGCAAGTGGCAGCGGCAAATCGACGCTGATACAGCTCATCATCGGCCTTCTGCGCCCCGATGCGGGCACCGTAACGGCACTCGGCGAACCGATCGATTACAGACACCCCGCAGCGCTGCGCAAGCGCATTGGCTACGCGATCCAGGATGTCGCGCTGTTTCCGCATCTCAGCATTCGCGACAACATCGTCTTGCCAGCAATCCTGGACCAACAGAGCCCCGCAGAAATCGCCGCTCGCCTCGACGAACTGATGACCCTGATGCAGCTGCCGAATGCTGTGCTGGAGCGCTGGCCTCACGAGCTGTCAGGCGGCCAGCAGCAGCGCGCGGGCCTGTGCCGGGCAATGATGCTGCGGCCGGAGCTGCTGTTGCTGGACGAACCGTTCTCAGGCCTGGACACGCTGACCCGCCGCAGCATTCACGAACAGTTCCTCGCACTGCAGGAAGCCGAGCCGATTGCCTCGGTGCTCGTCACTCACGATCCGCAAGAGGCAATCAACCTGGCGCAAACCATCGTCGTCATGCGGGACGGGCGCGTGCAACAGCACGGCACCGTGCCAGACGTCATCGCAAATCCGGTGAATGACTACGTCGCTGAGCTTTGCACCGCGCTGCCGGGAGTCGCCTCGTGATCGTTCGCGCGATGATTGCCAGCGCCCTGCTCCTTTCAGGGACCGCTGGCTTTGCCGCCAGCGTCAGCATCGGTGGCAAGAATTTCACCGAGAACTACATCCTGTCCGAAATCGCCGCGCAGCTGCTCGAAGCGCGCGGCTATGACGTGCAACGCCGCATGGGGCTGAACGGCACCAAGATTATTTACGAAGCACTGATCAATGACGCCATTGCGGTTTACCCGGAATACACCGGCACGATTACCGAAGTCATTCTGCACCAGCCGGAATTGAGCGAGCTTACTGAGATTCGCGCCGCGCTCGCCAGGCTGAACCTGACGCTGCTCGACCCGCTTGGCTTCAACAACAGCTACGCGATTGCTGTCAGCGAAGAGTTTGCAGAGCGCGAGAATATTTCACGAATCAGCGATCTGCGCGGCCGCGCCAACCTGCGCGTCGCGCTGCCACATGAATTCCTGGAACGCTCGGACGGCTGGCCCCAGCTGACGCGACATTACGGGCTGTCGCTGCCGGCGCGCGGTATCGAACACAGTCTCGCGTACAACGCGATGGACGAGGGCAAGATCGACGTTACGGCTGTTTACACGACGGACGGTGAGATCAAGCGCTCCGGACTGCGCGTGCTCGAAGACGACCTGAACTACTTTCCACGTTACCTCGCGGCGTTCCTGGCCAACGAGTCTTTGCCGCCGGACGCGCGCGAAATTATTGGCAGCCTCAGTGGCCGTATCGACGAGGCACGTATGCAGGCGCTGAATTTGCAGGCGCTGGATCCCCGGTTCAGCATCGCAGAGGTTGCGTCAGGCTTTCTCGTTAGCGAAGGCCTCGTTGCGGAAGCGGCGGCGACATCGTCGATTCTGCCGCAGCTGTTGCGCAACACGCAGCGTCACCTGAAATTGACCGCAATCGCATTGTTGCTTGCCGTACTTGCCGGCGTCGGCATCGCGGTCAGCGTGCACCGTTATCGCGGTTTGTCGAATGCGTTCCTGTACGTCACGGGACTGCTGCAGACGATACCGTCGATCGCCCTGCTCGCCTTAATGATTCCGCTGGTCGGGGTTGGCCAGAAACCGGCAATCATCGCGCTGTTTCTTTACTCACTGCTGCCGATTGCGCGCAGCACGATTACCGCTATGCATGCAATCCCGCCGGCCTATCGGCAGGTTGCTGCTGCCATGGCGATGACGCGAATTCAGGAACTGCGCTACGTACTGCTGCCGCTCGCGATGCCGCACGTGCTGGCCGGTATTCGTACCGCTGCCGTAATCTGCATCGGCACCGCAACGCTGGCGGCATTCATCGGTGCGGGCGGCCTTGGCGACCCGATCGTAACCGGCCTCGCATTGAACGACAGTTCACTGATCCTGCAGGGCGCGCTGCCGGCGGCGGGACTGGCCATTTTGACCGAACTGTTTTTCGGCGGCGTCGAGCGCTGGCTGGTTGTGCCGCATATGCGCAGCAACAGCCAGCCGCACTGAGCCGTTACGCGGCGTCCTGCTTCTGCTGCAGGTCGAGCAGCAGTTCATTCATGCGCTGCACGTAAGTCGCCGGATCATCGAGCTGTGTGCCTTCGGCCAGCAATGCGTGATCGAGCACGATGTTCGACAACTGTGTGAAGCGCTTGTCGTCCGCTTCTGCTGCGAGACGCTTGACCAGCGGGTGCTCGACGTTGATTTCCAGCAGCGGCTTGGTTTCCGGCATCGCCTGGCCGCTCGATTCCAGCATCCGCTTCAACTGCGGCGGCAGATCCTGCTCCGAGGCGACCACGCAGGCCGGTGAATCCACGAGGCGCCGGCTCACGTTTACCGTTTCCACGCGATCCTTCAGGGTCCGGCGCAGCTTCTTCAGGAACTTCCGATGCTCCTCGTTGGCAGCGTCCTGGGTAATCTTGCCGTCGCCATCCGGCAATTTCAGATCGCCGCGACCTACGTCATGGAAACTCTTGCCTTCGTACTCCGGCAGGTGATCAACCATCCACGGATCGATCCGGTCATGCAGCAGCAGCACTTCGATGTCCTGCTTGCGCAGCGCTTCGAGATGCGGGCTGGACTTCGCCGTCGTGTAATTCTCGGCGAGCAGGTAGTAAATCTTGTCCTGGTCTTTCGCGGCACGGCTGATGTAGTCATCCAGCGACTGGTCCTGCTCGGCACCCGCGCTTTTGGTTGTCGTGAAACGCAGCAGCTTCAGGAGTTTGTCGCTGTGCTCACGATCTTCGACCAAGCCTTCCTTCATGACGTCACCGAACTGCGCCCAGAACTTCTGGTAGTTTTCTGCATCGTCGCTCGCCAGCTTTGACAGCATGTCGAGGACACGACGCGTCAGCGCAGACTTCATCGCCGCAACGGCCTGTGTCTTTTGCAGCAGTTCGCGCGATACGTTCAGCGGCAGGTCCGAGGCATCGACTACACCTTTGATAAAGCGCAGGTACAGCGGCAGGAACTGCTCTGCATCGTCCATGATGAATACGCGCTGCACGTAGAGCTTTAAGCCACGGGGCGCTTCGCGGTTCCACAGATCAAACGGTGCGACGGACGGCAGGTACAGCAGGCTGGTGTACTCGCGCTTGCCCTCGACGCGATTGTGACTCCATGCCAACGGGTCTGCGAAGTCGTGTGACAGGTGCTTGTAAAACTCTTTGTATTCGTCGTCCGAAATTTCACTGCGCGAGCGCGTCCACAGCGCGGTTGCGGAATTCACCGCTTTCGGCTCCTTGTCCTCTGCACCGGCAAGCAGCACCGGGAACGCGATGTGATCGGAATACTTGCGAATCAGGTTCTCAAGGCGCAGCGCCTCGGCGAATTCCTTCTCTTCCTTTTTCAGGTGCAAAGTCACCGTCGTACCACGTTCCGCGCGCTCGATATTTTCCACGCTGAATTCGCCGCCGCCATCTGACTCCCAGCGCACCGCTTCCGACGCTGCGAGACCGGCACGGCGCGACTCGACGGTGACATTCGATGCCACGATAAACGCAGAATAAAAACCCACGCCGAACTGACCAATAAGCCGCGCATCTTTCTTCGCGTCGCCGGTCATCTGCTGCAGGAACTCGGACGTGCCGGAGCGCGCAATTGTGCCGAGATTCGAAACCAGTTCGTCTCGCGACATGCCAATGCCGTTGTCGATGATCGACAAGGTTAAGTTTTTGCTGTCGTGCTCGATGCGAATCCTGAGCTCGGCATCGTCTGCGAGCAGCTCAGGCTTCTCCAGCGCCTCGAAGCGCAGCTTGTCAGCGGCATCCGATGCGTTGGAGATAAGTTCGCGGAGGAAAATTTCCTTGTTGCTGTACAGCGAATGGATCATCAGCTGCAGCAATTGCTTTACTTCGGTTTGAAAGGCCTGTGTCTGGCGGCCGGCGGCTTCGCTCACTGCTTGATACTCCCGGATTCTCAAGTTATCTGCCCGCGATGTCCTGGCGCCAGGATCTAATGCGGGCCCGACCGCTGGCTGCGGCGTCTTCGGGGGATGGAGGCAGTTCAGGCTATTTCAAGGGTTCCGGACGGAAAAGACGGGCGTAAGAGGCCCGCTAACCCTTATCTTACAGGTCGGCAGTAAGCCGTCCCTGCTGGCGACGATACAGGAAGGCAACACCCAACAGGCTGGCCATTGCCGCCGCGACCACCGGCTGCAAAAGGGTGGCGGCCACAGCCATTACCACGGCCAGCGTGGCGACAGCGGAAGCAGCCAGGATACGCAGGGCGCGACGCAGGCTCTCTGATTTTGCTGCGACCATTGAGACGAGGTCATCGAGTTCATCCAGCCATTGCATAACAACTTCCATATTCAGCACTCCTTTAGCGTTTGCGCCGGTCGCACCCTCACGTCGTCACCGATTGCCAGAATGGCAATCGCTTTCGATTCAGGAGGCGAATGACTCGAACGAAACCGCGCGCTGCGCCGCTTCGTCACTGTCATGCTGAAGCGCCGAATCATTCGATTGCTTCGCGTGCGCGATGGCACGATGAAAAAGATCCCAACGCTGCCGCGTTGCCTCGTTCCTTAAGGCTTCGGTGCGTGGCACGTCCGTGCTTGATTTTCTGGTCATGGGGCAGGTAATTTTTTTGTGTGATGTAACTTGCGACGAACTATAAATAGGTGCGCCGTACGCCGCCGTGAGATGCATCACAGCTTTTCATCCCGTTCACGAAATAGCTGACCGATCCCTGAAAAAGAGACCTGCTTCCCGCGTTTTGTAAACTTTCATAGTGGTGTATGAAAACGCTGCAACGCAGCGCGCGGAGCAAACAAGTTGCGAAACTTGAGCAGGAAACCAATGAATTGCGGACGCAAAAAAAAACAGCGCAGGAGCTGCGCTGTTCGTTCAAACTGTGTTTCGGAAATCCGGTGTTCTGGCGCCGGTGTGGCCAAGAACTATTTTTCCGTTTTTTCTGTCCAGTTGCGTTTTACTTCTTCGGTCCAGTTGCGATAACCCTTCCAGCTGTAGAGGGCGGGATCGATACTGCTGCGACGGCTGCGGGTCGCAGGGGCTTTGGAAATCCAGCGACGATACTGTTGCCAGCCATCACTGCCCTTTTCGTTACTGGATGCCGCAACGGTTTCGTCACCGGAATCCTTGGCGTCCGCAGCGCTATCGGCATTGCGATAGTCGTCGGCCCAATCGGTATCCTTGCTGCTGTGCATAGCGTTTGCTCTCGACATCCTGTACCCGAATCCTAGGCAAACACGGGCCCGAATCACAGGAACTGCATCACAAAGCAGTCGCTATTTTTTCATTTATAAAACAATTAGTTAGATGCGTTTTTTACTTAATAGAGAGGCCGATTTCGGGATTCGGGAGACAGGTCACACGGCGAAACTGACCCGCGTCATACGCGTACCCTGTAACAGGGACGGTATTGGTCGCTTTCCAGTTTCATGCGCCCGTCCGCAACAAACCCGGCAAGCAGCTTGTCCAGCAGGCCCATGATTTCCGCCGAGCCACTGATTTCGAAAGGACCCTCTTTCTCGATCATGGCGATCGTGTCCTCGCGTACATTGCCGGATACCAACCCGGAAAACGCGCGCCGCAAATTGGCGGCCAGCTTGTGTGGCGGCAGGTCGCGACTCAAGTCCAGCGCGCTCATTGCTTCATGCGTGGCAATAAACGGTTTCTGGAACTCGTGATCGACTCGCAGGCGCCAGTTGAAGTAGTAAGCGTCACCATGCTTCTTGCGGAATTCGCGCACCTGCGAGAGCCCCGACTGCATGATGCGTGCGACTTCCTCCGGATCATTGACGACGACCTGGTAGCGCTGCTGCGCTTTCGCGCCGAGGGTAGCGCCTATGAATTCGTCGATCTGCCGGAAATAGTCGGCGCTGCCGGCCGGGCCCGTCAGGATCAGCGGCATCGGCGCCTCGGCATTGTCCGGGTGCAACAGAATACCGAGCAGGTACAGGATTTCCTCCGCCGTGCCGACACCGCCGGGAAACACGATGATCCCGTGGCCGACGCGAACAAATGCTTCGAGGCGTTTTTCCATGTCGGGCATGATGATCAGCGAATTGACGATCGGGTTCGGCGACTCAGCCGCGATGATGCCGGGCTCGGTAATACCGATGTAGCGACCGTCACGAATACGCTGTTTCGCATGGCCGATTGTCGCGCCTTTCATCGGCCCCTTCATCGCGCCCGGGCCGCAGCCAGTGCAAACGTGCAGGCGCCGCAGGCCGAGTTCGTATCCGACTTTTTTCGTGTAGTCGTATTCCTCGCGGCTGATCGCATGACCGCCCCAGCACACGACCAGGTCGGGCGTTGCCGGCAGGTTAAACAGCCGCGCATTGCGCAGTATGTGGAAGACTGCGTTCGTAATATTGTCTGAGGACTGCAGGTCAAAGCGGCCGCTGGCCTGGATTTCATTACGAGTAAAGACAACGTCGCGCAATACTGCAAACAGCTGTTCGCGGATGCCGCGAATCATTTCGCCATCGACAAATGCCGAAGACGGCGCGCCTTTTATTACGAGTTTCAGGCCGCGATCGCGCTGCACGAAGCTGACGCTGAAATCTGCGTAGCGATTCAGCACTGCACGTGCATCGTCCGAGTTGCCGCCTGAATTCAGGACTGCCAGCAGGCAGCGCCGCAGCAGCGTATACAGCCCGCCCTGGCCGACGTTGCGCAGCTGGTCCACCTCATGCTGCGACAGGACTTCAAGGCTGCCCTCGGGCCAGACTTCCGCGTCGACGGCGAGGTCGTTGTCGTCGCGAATGATGCTCGTTACGGTTTTTTCGGTCTGCAAGATGATGGTTCCTGTATTGCGGTCGGGGCAGCGAGCGTAACCCGCCAATGCCGTGCCGTGCCGACCCTAGATGATTGTTGCCGTGCCGTCCACGTACCAGTCGACGACAGGCACAGGCTGCCTGCACGGCGTTGCCTGCGGATGACAGCCTCGCTCAGGGCCGTATTTCGATTGGCGTGCCGTCCGGCGTCATTAGCCAGATATCGATCATGTCCGAATTTGAGACCGCGATGCAGCCGTTCGTCCAGTCCGCGGACTGGTAGAAGCCGTCCGAATAAGTGGGCACGTTGGGCTGGCCATGAATCATGATCTGGCCACCAGGGTCGACGCCTTTTTGCCGGGCATGGCGCCGATCTTCTTCGTTGGGATAGGAGATGCGTATAGAGAGGAAGAAATCGCTGTGCGGATTGCGCAGGTCGAGAATGTAGCGGCCCTCTGGCGTGCGCGCATCGCCTTCCTGCTCCTTGTCGCCCACCGGGGCGACACCCAGTGCGATATCGAAGGTCTTGAACGCCTCGCCGTTGCGCACGAGGTGTAACTTGCGCGCCGCTTTTTCGACAACGACAAGCTCCGCTTCGGGAAATTCGCCCGACATGCCGCCGTCCGCCTGCACGCTCACAGGCAACAACATCAGCAACAGGCGGCACCAGAGCCGGATCGAGCCAGACGACATACGACAACTTCCCTATTTCTTGCGAGCGACGTTACCAGAGCCAGGGCGCCAGTTGAATACGCGGCGCATCCGCTGGTTCTAGACGTTGCGTCCTGCGATCCAGCCGATCGCAAAACCGATAGTGCCGGCCACCATTGTGTAGAGCGGCAGGAAGCGAAACAGTTCGGCCGGGTAAATCGCCTCGCTGTACATGCCGTTCAGATCGTTGGCATAACCATAGTGCAGGTAAAGCGAGAGGCCCAGCGCCGGAATCGCAAAGCCCAGCGTACCGAGCAACCAGCGCCAGCCGCTGCCGGTCCAGCTGCCGTTGCCACGCCACAGGGTTGTCGCGGCGAGCAGCAGGAATGTCAACATCGGCACGAGGTTGCGGACTGCGTAAGCGTCGTCGCTTTCAACGTATATGACGTAGGCCATTGCCGCACCGGTGAGGAACGCGACCGGTAACAGGCGAACGGCAATCGTCAGCAACATGTCAATCAGTTCACGACGTCCGCGAGCACCGGCAGGCTGATGCGCGTCCCGGGCTGCACGTTCTGCACGTCGAGCTGCGGGTTGTACTGGCGGAACAGCCACAGCGGCACGTCGTAGCGACGCAAAGCGATTACCCAGACGGATTCGCCGCGTTTCACGACGTGTTCAGTCACACCGCGAATCGTGTGATCGCGGAAGAATGCGTCCTGCTGCGCCTGCTGGTAAGCGGTCCGTCGCGTTTCAAACTCCGCTGCCGAAACGCGACTCAGGTCGAGCTTCAGGCGCTGGCCGAGTTCGATGGGCGTACGGAATGCCATGCCGTTAATGTCGCGCAATCGTTGCGTGCGAATATCGAGCCAGTCGGCGTAGTGTCCGAGCGTTTCGAGAGGCTGCACCTCAATGGTCTTGTCGCCGGCGACCGTATAGTCGCTCGGGTCTGACAACAGCGTGCCCTGCGCTTCCGCGACCGAGACGGCAGTTTCTTCAGCGACAGCCACCGCGGCATCGGACTCCGGCAGGATGCCGGTGTCGGCCAGTACCGCCTCGGCGGTAACCGGGGGCTGGTCGGAATCGGCGTCAGCATCTGGAACTGCATCGACGTCCGCTGCTGCTGCCAGCGTCTCATCGCCCGGTGCGGCCGGCTCTTCAGGATCCGGCACTCCGGCAGGCGCCGGGGGCGGTTTCGCAGCAGCCACGGCGACCGGCGCAGGCCCGGCGGCCGGCAGGCGAATTTGCTGGCCGATGCGGATACGGTTGCTGCTGCCGAGGTTGTTCAGCGCCACGAGCGTCGAAACGCGTGTCCGATAGGTTTGCGCAATCTGTGAAAGCGTGTCGCCGCGCGCCACCGTGTGGTAGAGATCGGGTAGCTGCTCGTCACTCCAGTCACCGGCCGATACGTTGCGCAACAGGTTCGACAACGGCTGCCCGAGCGGCCCCGCCGGCAGGCGCACCTCGTAGTCTTTCGGAAAATGCTTGCTGCCCTGCCAGCTGGTCGCCTGCGCGGCAGGATTGTGTCGCGCCAGCTCTTTTTCACTGACCCCGAGCGCCCGGGCGAGCGCTTTGGCCGGTACGTAGGCCGGCAGCGCGGCACTGTCATAAACCAGTGGCGCATCCGGTATCACACCGGGAAAGTAGCGTTCCGGATCCTGGTCAACCCGCATCGCGGCCACGAACGCGACGTAAAAATTCCGCGACGCAAAACCGAATGTGCGGCCATTGTATTTGCGCAGGATCTCAACGTAGTTTGTGTCGCCGTGTTTGGCCATGGCACGACGCGCGCCAGCCAGTCCGTGATTGTAAGCCGTGATCGCCATTGGCCAGTTGCCGACGATCGAGTAGTTGTAAGCCAGCAACTCGCCTGCCGCGACCGTAGCGGCAAACGGATCATTGCGCTCATCCAGCACATGATCCACGCGCATGAAGCGGCGGCCGGTTCCGCGCGTGAACTGCCAGATGCCCGAAGCACCGACGTGCGAACGTGCGGCCGGGTTATAGGACGATTCCACGTGCGGCAGCGCGGCGAGTTCAATGGGCACGTTGAGGCGCGCGAACGTATTCTGCACATGACTGCGCCAGCGGCCGGCGCGCTGCAGGCCTTCACGGAACCGATCCGAAAGGCCCTGCTGATAGCGAATGCGCTGCACAGCGGCAGCCAGCTCCGTATTGCTGACATCTGTTCCCCACAATGCCAGTACACGCTCTTCGTCTGCCGCGAGGCCGGTGCGCTTGCCGCTCGCGAGCTTTCGCAGCACCGCCTGGTAGTGCTTGCGCCGCTCTGCAATCAGGCGCAGTCTCTCCCGCCGCGGTGTCGTGGCTGGCATCGGCACGCGCTCATAAACAATGGCAAGATTGCGGTTGTCGTGCAGCAAGCCCTCGTTCGTTGTGTAGTCAGTGAAGACCGAGACCCAGAAGCTGACATCGCGCTCAAGTTCGGCGGGCACCGGAAAGGTTGCGTCGGCCGCCGGCAGCTTGCCGCTGCCGAGGAGCAGCATGGCGATGACAGGAATCAGGCCTGTTCTACAGAAAAATCTGTTCATAAAGTCGAATTTTCGCATCGTGTTATTGTCGGAACGCGGAACGGTCACCTGGTTCACAGAACGGGTGCCCGTTATAAGGCATTTTGCCAAAGGTCGAAAGACACGCTTCATTCACTCCTTGAAAATTGATACTGGCACAGAAAACCGACGCATCATGAAAGCTGAATCCAATTCTCACTGCAAACTGTTCGCGCTCGGCTGCCTGGCCGTATTGCTCGCAGCACCTGCCGCGACCGCCGCCGGCAGCACCCTGCGCGTCGCAATGCTCGATGAAACCGGTAGCGCCGATGAGACGGCGGAAAGCGTCGATGAGCAGAACAGCGTGGCCGAAAACGATGCAGCAGTAGCATCAGGCGATGCACAGCGTGTGCTCAGTGCGCCGGTTGTGGATGTCAGCGACAAACTCTTGCCGGTCGTACCATTGGCGGATGCAGTGACAACCGCGGACCAGGCGGATGCCACGCTGCAGCTACTCGGCGAAACAATTGCACCCGGTACCACGCGCCGATTGGCCTGGTCAGCGACGGAACTGTTCGAGGGCGTCAACGTGTCGACGCCGGTACTCGTGGTTAACGGTGTAGAGCCCGGACCCACGCTGTGTCTCAGTGCGGCCGTGCACGGCGACGAATTGAACGGCATTGAAATCGTGCGCCGCGTTATGCACGACCTGAATCCGGAAAAGCTCAAGGGCAGCGTCATCGGCATTCCTATCGTGAACCTGCAGGGCTTTCGACGCGGGTCGCGATACCTGCCCGACCGGCGCGACCTGAATCGTTTTTTCCCCGGCAATCCGCGCGGCAGCGCAGCATCGCGCATCGCGGACTCTTTCTTCAGGGAAATAGTGCTGCACTGTGATGCCCTGATCGACCTGCATACCGGATCCTTCGAACGCCGTAACCTGACGCAGCTGCGCGCCGATCTGCGCAATCCCGATGTCGTGACACTGACGCAGGGTTTCGGTGCTACGGTGATCCTGCACAGCACGCCTGGCAAGGGCACCCTGCGTTATGCGGCGACAGCGGCTGGCGTGCCGACGGTCACACTCGAGGCGGGCGGGCCGCTGGAGCTTGAACTCAGTGAAGTAAAACATGGCGTGAAGGGCATCGATACGCTGCTGCACACGCTTGGCATGGTGAAACGTGGGCGACTCTGGGGCGACCCGGAGCCTGTCTATTACAGGTCATCGTGGGTACGTGCGACGCGTGGCGGCATCCTGCTTGCCGATGTCAGCCTCGGCAGCACGGTGCGCAAAGGCGACACGCTCGGCACCATCACCGACCCGATCAATAACGCGAGCACGAATCTCTATTCGCCGTTTGCCGGCCGCGTCATTGGCATGGCACGCAACCAGGTAGTCATGCCGGGCTTTGCTGCGTTCCACATCGGCATCGCGTCAGAAGAAGTGGCGCTACCGGAAACCGAATCGACGGAACCTGACCCGGACGAAGATGTGCCCGATGAGTCCGAATACCCGGACGGCGTGTCCGAGTAACCGCGCCGACCGGAACTCTGCAGGGTCCGAATAATTGCCGTTGACGGCGTGGTCTCGTTACACTCGCGACGCGTTAATTGACTGGCAAACAAAATGACCAAGGCCGGGCGCGAGTCGCTCTCCAAATACTGGACACCGCGGTACTGGCCGATCTGGCTGGGCATGCTGCTGCTGCGCCTTGTCTGCCTGCTACCGCACCGCGCGCGCCTTGCCATCGGTGCCGCACTTGGCCGCATCGTCTATCGCATCGCCGGAGAACGGCGCGCGATCACCCGCCGCAATCTGGCGCTGGCGTTTCCGGAACTCGATGAAAATGCGCGCAACGATCTCGCGCGCCGCCATTTTGCAGCACTCGGCATGTCACTCATTGAGCTTGGCCTCGGTCGCTGGGCGTCCGATGCGGAACTGCTAAAACTGACTGACCTCATCGGTGCCGAACACCTCGCGGCTGCTGACGGTGCCGGCGTTATCCTGCTCAGCGCGCATTTCACTTCGCTGGAAATATCAGGACGCGTGCTTAGCCTGAACAGCCCGCCTTTTGATGCCGTGTATCGACGCCATCGCAATCCGCTGCTGACGGAGATCCTGCGCACAGGCCGCGAACGCTCCGCCCGCGACACGATCGAAAAAAATGACATCAAGTCAATGGTGCGCAGTTTGCGAGAAGGCCGGCCGGTCTGGTACGCGCCGGATCAGAGCTACAACCTGAAGCAAAGCGCCGTGCTCCCGTTTTTCAATGTACCGGCGATGACGAACACCGCAACCACGACCTTGGCGCGTCTCGGGCGCGCAAGGGTCCTGCCCTACTTTCCGCGTCGTCTTGAGAACGGTCGTTACGAACTCACCATCCTGCCGCCGCTCGACAATTTCCCCAGTGATGATGCAGAAGCTGACACACGGCGCTTTGTCGAACTGCTCGAACAGCGCATACGCCTGTGCCCTGAGCAGTATTACTGGGTACATCGCAAGTACAAGAACCTGCCCGACGGCATGCCGGATTATTATTCCGACCTTGACGCCTGGAAGTAGCCATCGAGCAGCGTTTGCCAGTCTCGATCTTTCCAGCGCACCTCGCTATCCAGGCCGCGAATTTTCAGCAAGCTGCGGTGCAGGCGCGCGAGGTTTTGTTGTTTCCAGGTACCCGGCCCTTTGAAACTGCCGCGGTCAAAATCGAGCAGCCAGAGACCGTCGCGTTTGCCAATCTGCACGTTGTAGGCGTTCAGGTCCGCATGGCAGGCGCCGACTCTGTGAAAACGCTCGATGCCTTCGCCGAGCTGGAACCAGAAACTTTCTGTCGTCGGTTTTCGCAGCCGCTCGGATAACGGAACGATGCCAGGTATGCGCGACGTCAGGAGGTCGGCGGTGTAGAAAATACCGTTGCGCCGATAGCGCGCAGCGACCGGGCGTGGCACACGCAGGCCCAGCTTGAACAACTTGTGCAGCATGCGCCATTCGGCAAAGGAGCGGGTTCGCTCCTCGCTTTGCCACAGGTAAACATCTTCAACGATGTGACGGATGAATCCACCGCGCATGTAATGACGCAACACAAACTCTACTTTGTCGTCGCTCACGATCAACGTCTCACCACGTCCTGTGGAATTCAAACTGCCGCTGACTAACTTTGAATTCTCCCAGCCACGCGCAGTAAAACGCCTTTCGGACATGTGGTTGACAATGGCCGTATCGTATAGGATGGCGCCGTTTCTGGTCTTCTCGACGGTATCGCTCAATCTGGTCCGTCCTTCACTGGTGCTCCCGGCATGTTCATGCAATCGCCGCCTGACAGGATTTGCGTCGTGCGCCTATCGGCAATCGGTGACGCCTGCCAGGCACTTGCAGTCGTTCGCGCCATCGAGGATACCTGGCCCGAAACTCACATCACCTGGATTATTGGCAAGACGGAAGCCGCGTTACTCGCGGACATCCCCGGCGTCGAGTTTATCATTTTCGACAAATCGAAAGGCATCGCTGCCTATCACGACGTGCGACGAAAACTGGCGGGCCGCCCATTCGATGCTGCGCTGTGTATGCATGCATCGTTACGTGCAAACTTTCTGTACCCGCTGATACACACCCCGGTGCGTATCGGTTACGACAAGGATCGCGCGCGCGACTACCAGCGCCTGTTCACGAACCGGTCCATTCCAGCAACGAGCGGACTGCATGTGCAGGAAGCAATGATGTCGTTTGCGCGTTTCATCGGGGTGCCGGAGCGGCCACTGCGCTGGGATATTCCGCTCACCGATGCCCAGCTTGAGTTTGCGGCGCAGTACCGCCGGCAAGACAGCCCGCTGTTGCTCATCAGTCCCTGCAGCAGTCAGCGCGCCCGCAACTTTCGCAACTGGAGTGCAGAGAACTATGCCGCCGCCGCGCGTCACGCCGTGCAAAAGTTTGGCTGCCGGGTGGTACTGACCGGCGGCCCGTCGACTCTGGAGCGGCAATATGCCGAGACCATTGTCGGCCTCGTCGGCGGGGATGCAGTCAGTCTCGTCGGCCAGACATCGCTGAAGCAACTGCTCGCGCTGATCGCCGCGGCCGACTGCCTGCTGTGCCCGGATTCCGGGCCGGCTCACATGGCAACGACGGTCGCCACACCGGTCATTGGCCTCTACGCCACGTCCAACCCGGCCCGCACGGGACCCTACCGTTCGCTTGACCTGACCGTGAATGCCTACCCGGATGCCGTGCAAAAGTACCTCGGCAAATCGGTGGCAGATATCCGCTGGGGACAGCGAGTTCGTGATCCCGACGCGATGAGCCTGATCAGGCTGGCGCAGGTAAATCGGCGAATTGACCAGGTTTTCGGAAGTTTGTGACTTTTGAAAGATTTTCCTGGTGATTTAAGCTGATTTTGCGGACGTTCAGGCAGCAAGCCAGCCTTTTTTTGCAGCACCAGGGCGCAAAAGGCTTGCCAGGCTCGTGTCGGGGCTTTTTTCGATTTTAGACAACGATCGCTCATATAAAGGGCAATTTAACGGCTTTTAATACCTTAGACGCCCTGCTGAAGCCGTTCCGGCGGGTGAATCC
>JBATFU010000344.1:0-1554 GCA_049665065.1 Woeseia sp.
ACCAGCACGATGAACGCCTTAACAATACTGCCGCGACGCTCGTCCGGCGATGCAACCACCGCCGCTTCCGCCACAGCGGGGTGTTCGAGGCAGACCGATTCCACTTCGAACGGGCCGATGCGATAACCCGCCGAGATGATGACGTCGTCGGCGCGGCCCTCGTACCAGTAGTAACCGTCGGCATCCTGGGACGCGGCATCCTTGGTGTGAAACCATTCGCCGCCGAACGTTTCCTTTGCGGCTTCTTCGTTGTTCCAGTAGCCCAGCGGATAGTGCGGGTTGCTGCGCGCGCGCAGGCAGATCTCGCCGCGTTCGCCGGGCGCCACCGGCTGCTCGTTCTCATCCAGTATTTGCACGTCCCAGCCAGGCATCGGCCTGCCCATCGAACCCTCACGCACCGGCATCCACGGAAAATTGGCGCACAGCGGGTAGCTCTCCGACAAACCGTAGAAATCGAGCACGGTGATTCCATACTGTTCACGAAACCAGCGGATGGCTTCCGGGTTCAGCGGCTCGCCGGCGGAACAGACCACGCGGAACTGCTGCGGATAACGCGTGCCGGCATCCTCGATACGCATCATCGAACGCATGGCCGTCGGCGTCGTGAACACGTTGCTAACTTTGTGCCGCGCCATGAACGCCAGTTGCTCGTGCGGATCGAAGCCGCCTTTGCGTTCGTAAACAACCTGCACGGCACCCAGTCGCCATGCCCCGAGCAATGGCGAGATGCCGGCCGCCCACGCCCATTCACCCATGCCATGGAAGCGCTCGCCATCCTGGATGTCGTGGCAATACTGCATTTCTTCGTGCGCCAGCAGGTAGCGCTGGGCATGCAGAATGCCTTTGGCGAGGCCGGTGGTACCGGAGGTGTAATAGATCTGCGCCGGGTCATCGGCCAGCGTGTCGCGCATTTGAAAATCGTCAGGCACACCGTCGAGCAATTCACGATTAAGCACGATGACTTTCTCGACGGGCAGCTGCATGGCGCGAACGCGCTCTGCATGCTCCGCATTCGTCACGATGACCTTGGCACCGCTATCGGTGACGCGGTAACGAATACCGTCATCGCCATACAGCACCGACATCGACAGCAGGATGGCACCGGAGGCATAGCAGGCCAGGAATGCAGCGGCAGTTTCCGGCCGCGGTGTCAGCAACATCGCGACACGATCACCGCTGACCACACCGTTTGCAGCCAGCACGTTAGCCATGCGTCGCGCGTCACGCTGCAATTCGCCCCACGTCACTTCGCGCTGTTCGCCCGTGTGACTTTCGAAGATCATCGCGAGTTTGTCAGGTGGATGCTTGAAGCCCACGTCCTGCGCGATGTTGTAATGTTCGGGAACCCGCCACCGGTGTTCAGCGCAGATCTGTTCGTAAGTGTGTGGCCCTGGGTTAGCCATGGTCACCCCCTGAAATAAAACATTAGTTTTGCCGCATATTCTTTCTCTCGTGACGCATTGTCATCATACGCCTGATCACGAGTTCTTCGAGAGGCTCGGAAGAATAGAAACGGTGTCAGGACTACAACTCGGGCCGAGCCCAGTGACGGGT
>JBATFU010000345.1:0-55606 GCA_049665065.1 Woeseia sp.
AGCTCCGGTCGCAGGGCGGCCGTCAACGCCACGCACAATGCCGCGCTCGATCCCAGCCCCAGCTTGCGGCCGCTGGTGACATCAACGAAAGCAGTGGTATCGAGAGTGATATGCATTCCGCCCTTGAGCCGGACATCACAGGTTGCCCAGGTACATTCGAACAGACCGAAGTCAGCCTTTTGCGTAGCGGCATCTGCTGCGATGAGTTTGCCTACAGAATTCACCTCGTAGCGCGTCGTACCAGGAGCATAGCCGGGCGCCTGAATTGCAATCTCTGCTTCGGCAGTGGGCCTGATCTCGACAACCGCGTGCCGGTCAACTGCGGCGGCTATCGCATGCGAGCCGTGTAACACGGCATACTCGCCGGCCAGCACAATTTTGCCCGGTGCAGTGGCGCGAAGCATCGTCACCGCGAGTCCAGCAGCCGGGCGCCGTCACCGAGCGCGCTTTGCATGACAGCGACGACACCGGCAGTGTTGCGCAGCGCGGCGACGACCGTAGCCGCTGCCTGCGGCTCCGAAATAACCTTCACCTGCGGGCCGGCATCGATAGTGAAGAATGCCGGCACGCCGTCGGACTGCAGCTTGCGAACGGTTTCGAGGCACGACAATGTTGCGGCATTCCAGTACACAAGCGCCGGGCGTGAAGACCACATGACTGAATGCATCTTCAGGCAGTTGTGCTCGGTTACAGCCGCGAGCGCCGCAAAGTCGCGATTGGCCACCGCAGTGCGCGCACTCTCAAGATCTGCATCCTGCCGCGCGAGCCATTCCCTGTAGAACGGTGATGTTTGCCTGCTTAAATTCATCGCGGGTCCCGACCCTGTTTTCTTCGCCGCAGTTTCAGTGACAGCGACCGTAACGAGCAACGGCCAGTCTCCCGGTGCGGCGATTGACGCAACGTCGATATCATCATCGCCCGTGCGCAGCTCGACGATTCCGGCGTACAGCGAGCGCGCCGCGGAACCCGACGCGTGCCCCGCACTTTGTGCCATCTGCAGCGTTGATCTGTTGATCTGCAGTGCACTGTTCGCGGCCACTACAAGTGCGGCAAAGGATGACGCGGACGACGCCAGCCCGGCTGCAATCGGAAAATTGCATTCACTGCTGATGGCCGCAGCGGGACGCTTTCCGCCCGCCAGCTCGTCAAGGCACTGCTGCACGCGTGGCAGCATGGCGGGCGCCTCCTCGCCGTTAACGAGCAGCGTGTCGCTCTGGCCCACGCCATCGAACGAGACGCTCATGCGGGTCCACAGGCTCTCGAGCGTTACGGACAGCGAGCCTGCGGCCGGCAGATTTTTCGCAGCGTCGCGCTTGCCCCAGTATTTCACGAGGGCAATGTTCGGCTGAGCCTGGCTCGTCGCCCGCATGAATTTTCCGTTCGAATTGGCCAAAAGGGTGCGGGATTATAGCCCAGCATGGCAGGATTTCGGGCGCATGAGCAGCAACGCAATGCGGCCCTTTTCCGTGTAGGCTTTACCCCCCGATCAATCGCCATGGAGTAAACGTGTCCTCGTCTTTTGCCGAGCGCATTCATCGCTATACGGAACGTATCGGCCGGCGCCTCGATGAGATCCTGCCGCCTGTCGATCAGCCACCGGAACGACTGCATGCAGCCATGCGCTACGCGGTTTTAAATGGCGGTAAACGAATCCGGCCGATGCTTGCCTATGCCAGCTGCGAGTGCCTGCAGACCCCGCCAATCACGGTGGATGCCGCCGCAACGGCGATTGAGTTGATGCACGCGTTTTCGCTGGTGCATGACGACCTGCCGGCGATGGATGATGACGACCTGCGGCGCGGCAAACCGACAGTGCATCGCCAGTTTGACGAGGCGACCGCCATTCTCGCGGCGGATGCGTTGCAGCCGCTCGCGTTCGCCGCAATATCCGACAGTGGCGCACTGACGTCGCCACAGATCGTGGAACTGACACGGCTCCTTGCCAGGGCCTGCGGCTCGCTCGGCATGACGGGAGGTCAGTCAATCGACCTGCAGTCTGAGGGCAAATCGCTGACCGTTGCAGAGCTCGAGCACATGTACCGTCTGAAAACCGGCGCCCTGATTCACGCCTCGGTCATGAGCGCGGCCTGCGCTGCGGCGGAGATCACCGAGCAGCAGTACGACAAGCTCAACCTGTTCGCCGAATCAATCGGCCTGGCCTTCCAGATACGCGACGACATTCTCGATGTTGCAGGCGAAACCCAGGTAATTGGCAAGCCGGCCGGCTCGGATGAACGCCGCAACAAGGCAACCTACCCGGCACTGTTCGGCATGGATGCAGCCCACAGGCGCTGCGATGAGTTGCTGCAAACAGGCCTTGCGAGCCTCGATGTCTTTGGCAAGGATGCTGAACCATTGCGCTGGATCGCGCACTATATCGTCGACCGAAAAAAATGACGGTCGCGCGGCGCCACATCCTGCACGTCGACATGGACGCCTTTTATGCGTCGGTCGAACAGCGCGATGACCCGGCCTTGCGCGGCAAACCGCTCGTTGTCGGCGGCGGCGGCAATCGTGGCGTCGTGGCGGCAGCCAGTTACGAAGCACGACGATTCGGTGTGCGTTCGGCAATGCCGATGCGCGAAGCGCGCCGACGTTGCCCGGATCTCGTGCAGGTGCCGGTGCGAATGGCGCATTACAAAGCCGTGTCGGACGAAGTGTTTGCGGTGTTTCGCGAGTTCACGCCGCTTGTTGAGGGGTTATCCCTCGACGAAGCTTTTCTCGATGCCACGGGCAGTATTGCGCTGTTTGGATCCGCAGTAGACATCGCCGCTGCAATAAAGCAGGAGATCCTTGCGCGTACCGGCCTGACCGCGTCGGTTGGCGTAGCGCCGAACAAACTCGTCGCGAAGATTGCCTCGGACCTTGAGAAACCCGATGGCCTTGTCGTTGTCGAGCCGGACAATGTCATACCAACGCTCGACCCGTTGCCGGTCCAGGTCATCCCGGGAATCGGCAGGCAAACGCTCGAGAAGCTGCACAAGCTGAGTATTCGCACGATCGCGGATCTGCGGCTCGCGCCGGCACGCGACCTCGAACGGCTGTTCGGCCGTTTCGCCGAACGGACGCGCGAGCGCGCTGCCGGTATCGACAATCGGCCGGTTGTCAGCGAGCGCGCCAGCAAATCGATCAGTGCCGAGGAGACCTTTCACACCGACCTCGTCGATCCGCGGCAAATCCAGCGCGAACTGTTGCGCCTGACGGAGCGCACGGCAGCACGTTTACGCGCCAAGCAGCTACACGCCGGCACACTGCAGCTGAAGATACGTCAGGCGGACTTTGTGACCTTCAGCCGCCAGCGCAGTCTGCATCCGCCCAGCGACGATACGTCGACGCTGCACGCCGTGGCTCGCGAATTGCTGCAAATCTGGCAGCAGGAGCACGCCGGCACGGCGATTCGCCTGCTTGGCGTCGGGGCCAGCGAGCTTGATAGCGTCACGCAGGGCGATTTGTTCGCGGCACCCGCGGAGCAGGAGCGCTCATCGCTCGATGCAACGGTCGATAAAATCCGCGAGCGCTTCGGCTCTGTCGCAGTCGGCCGTGCGCGGACCTTCGACGACGGCCAAATCGGGTAGAATCGGCGATTCTGTCGGCAACGACGGCAAGCCAGCGACCCATGTACACCGCATTCTTCGGCCTGAACGAAAAGCCCTTCGCGATCACACCCGATCCGCGTTACCTGTTCATGAGCGCGCGGCATGGCGAGGGGCTTGCCCATCTCGTCTACGGCGTCACCGAAAGCGGCGGCTTTATTCAGCTAACCGGCGAAGTCGGTACCGGCAAAACGACGCTGGTGCGCACGCTGCTCGGGCAAATGCCGAACGAGGTCAATGTCGCGCTGGTGCTGAATCCACAGCTCACCGCTCTAGAATTCCTGCTGGCCATTTGCGAGGAACTCGGCGTGCCGTTGCCGGCAGACCGGGGCAGCAGCAAGGCGCTGGTCGATGCCCTGAACAAGCACCTGCTTGAAACGCATGCGAACGGCCGCCGCACGATACTGCTCGTCGATGAAGCGCAGAACCTGTCTGAAGACGTGCTCGAGCAGGTGCGCCTGCTGACCAACCTGGAGACGGCCAAGCAAAAACTGCTGCAGATCATCCTGATCGGCCAGGAAGAGTTGCGCGAGCTGCTGGCACAGAACAATTTGCGGCAGCTGGCACAGCGTGTGACCGGTCGTTACCACCTCGAGCCGCTGTCGCGTGACGAGATGATCAAATACATCGATCATCGATTGCGCGTTGCCGGCGCGCTGAGCGAAATTTTCGAACCGTCCGCAAAACGTGCGGTGTACCAATTGTCGGGCGGCATCCCGCGCCTCGCGAACGTCATTTGCGATCGCGCGCTGCTGGGCGCCTACAGCGCCGAAAGCCGTGTAGTCACGAGCGCGATCGTCAGGCGTGCCGCCAAAGAAATATCCGGCGAGGAATTGCCGCGACGCTCCTGGGGCTGGCCGGCAGCAGCTGCGGCGGCAGTGGTTCTGGCGATTGCCGGCACCTGGTTTGTTGCGCGCTACGTGGTGCAGCCACCGGGCGTTGCGGTCGCCGCCCTGCCCGCTGCCAGCGTCGCCACGGTTGCCGGGAATGCAGAGAACGTGGTGTCGTTTGAACCTGGCGCCGCCAATGCCGCTGCGGCCGAAGCGCCGCAACAGCCGGTCGTCGACACTTCACCGGAGCCCCTGCAGGCAGACGTCGCGGAGGTCTTGACCCCGTCACTGGCAGAAGCCCTGCGTGCATCGCCGGCGTCGCTCGAAACCGCAATGCGTGAGTTATTCGGCCTCTGGCAGCTCGACTACGAGGCCGCTGCCGGAACAGCCTGCAGCCAGGCAGAGAAGCAGGGCCTGACCTGCCTGTTCCAGCGTGGCACCTGGAACGTGCTGGAGCAGCTCAACCATCCGGCTGTGTTGACGCTCGTCGATGAGAGCGGCGGCAACCACTACCCGGTAGTCATCAGGGTTGACGGCGATCGGGCCGAACTCGCCATTGACGACACGCGGCAATGGTTTCCGGTTTCAGAGATCAGCGAACTCTGGTTTGGCCAGTACCTGCTGCTGTGGCAGCCACCGAACGGGCAGCTCGTCACCTTGCAGCCCGGCTCGCGGGGCGTTGCCGTTGCCTGGCTGAGATCAAGCCTTGCCGCGATCGATACCGACTACGCGAGCAGCAGCGACACGCCAGAGTTGTTCGACCCGGGCCTCGAGACGGCGCTGAAAAACTTTCAGCGGCGCAATCGCCTGCAGGTCGATGGCGTTGCCGGCCAGCAAACGCAAATCCTGATCAATTCACTGCTCGCGGACGAGAATACGCCACTGCTTGCGGTACTTTCGCAGTGATATGCTGACGCGCGACCGACGCCGGAATCCCTGATGTCCTATATTCTCGATGCCCTGAAAAAATCCGAGTCTGAACGGCAGCGCCAGGACGCGCCGGGCTTTGCCCATGTGCCGTTGCAGGCTGCACGGCGCGGCACGCCGACCTGGATCTGGCTGATTGGGGGACTGCTGTTGGTCAACGCGGTCGTGCTCGGTGGCTTTCTGCTGCGCGGCTCAGCTGCAGGGCCGGGCGCTGTGCAGACGGTAGCCATCCCGCAGCCGCAACAAGCACCTGCAAGACTTGCGCCGCGAGCAAACAATCCCGCGCCGCTTATCGATACGCCCGCGACTGCAGGCATGGCGACAGTTGAAGAAGCGACGCAAAGACTGCCGCCACCGGTACGCGCGCCGGTCCGGACTACCACGGCGCCACCGGCCGCAACGCAGCGCACCGTTGAGGCAGCCCCATCGACGAGCGGTATCGCCCTGCCCTCACTGCTCGAGCTCAGCGCCAACGGCACCGTGCAACTGCCGGAACTGCACCTCGACGTGCACGTCTTCAGCGCGGTGCCGGCCGATCGCTTTGTGTTCATCAATATGAGCAAGTACCGCGAGGCGGCGCGGCTTGCCGACGGCCCGCTCGTCAAGGAGATCGTGCCGGAAGGCGTGATCCTCGAGTACGAAGGCAACACGTTCCTGTTGCCACGCGATTAAGCTGCGATTCCCGTGGCGACGGCATCAATCAAACATCTCGGCGGCGATAAATTCGCGCAGGCGCTGCGCTCCGGCATCCATCGTGTCATCGGCGCGCAGGAATCGCTGAACGCAATCAATGTGTTCCCGGTTGCTGATGGTGACACCGGCACCAACCTGAGCCTGTCGCTCGGCGCGGCGCTGGGGACGTTACAGGGCGCGACGGGCAAGCGCCTGAGCACCTTGCTGGCTGCACTCGCCGATGTGCTGCTCGACAGCGCGCGCGGCAACTCCGGGGCCATAGTGGCGCAGTTTTTCCAGGGACTGAGCGATGCCGGAGAGCAGCTCGGCCGCTTCACGACCCACACGTTTGCGCAGGCAGTAGCGCAGGGCAGTGACTACGCACGCGACGCTTTGTCGAATCCGCGTGAAGGCACGATTCTGTCAGTGATCAGCGCATTCTCGATGAGCCTGCAGCGCCAGACCGCAACCGAACAGGTTGATGAGTTCTCTACTTTGCTGACCAACGGCGTTATCGACTGCCGCGAAGCGCTGAAAAAAACCCAGTCGCAGCTTGACGAGCTGAAGAAAGCGGGCGTCGTGGATGCTGGCGCCAAAGGGTTTCTCGAGATGATCGAGGGCATGCGCGACTACATTGCCGAAGGCAAGGCAACCGCGATGCCGGAGCATGTAAACCTCGATCACGTCATACCGGACATGCCGCTGACTTCAGACGAGGATCCGCAGTTCCGCTTCTGCACCGAGTGTATTGTCACGGGCTCCAGTATCGACCGCCGCAAACTGCGCGAAGCGCTGGCAGCGCTCGGCGATTCACTGGTACTTGCAGGCACCAAAAAGAAAGCGAAGATTCATATTCACGTAAACGAACCGGAGCAGGTATTCGAGGCGGCGCGACGCTATGGCAGTTTGAGCGGCGAGAAAGCCGACGACATGCTGCGCCAGCAACACAGCTCCCACGACACGGCAGCGCGCTTTGCCGTCATAACGGATTCCGCTGCGGATATTGACGATGCCGACCTCGAGCGCCTCGACATCCACATGGTGCCATTGCGCGTGCAGTTCGGAGACCGGGGCTACCTGGACAAGGTGAGTATTTCGGCAGAAGAGTTTTTCAAGGAACTTGAGACAAACCCGCTGCACCCGACAACTTCGCAGCCGTCGCCGGGCGATTTCCGCCGGCAGTTCCAGTTTCTTGCCAGCCATTTTAATGACGTACTGTCCATCAACGTAACCGGGCGCGTCAGCGGCACGTTGCAGGCGGCCCAGTCCGCCGCAGAGCGCATCGATGCAGGCGGCAAGGTGCATGTCGTTAATTCCCTGAACGCGTCGCTTGGCCAGGGATTGATCACGGTGTTCGCCGCCGAGTGCGCGGCTGCCGGACTCTCCATAGAGTCGACCTTGAAGGCGGTTGACGACGCGATCAGCAAGACCTACACCTTTGGGCTGGTAAAGGACCTGCGCTACGGCGTGCGCGGCGGCAGGGTACCGGCGTCGCGCAAGGTCATTGCCGACATGCTGCGACTCACACCGGTCTTGCGGACCGAGCCGGACGGCCGTATTTCGGCGGGGGGCGTCCTGTTTGGCCGCAGCAAGCTGTTGCCGCGCTTTACCCGCTACATTTCGTCACGTATCGACCGGCAGCGGAACTGGCGGGTAGCCATTGGCCATGCGGTCTGCGCCGATGAGGCGAAAACACTGGAGAAAATGCTGCTGGCACGCATACCGTCGATCAGTCGCTCGAGCGTGACGGAACTCGGTGCTGCGCTGGGTGCCCACAGCGGGCCGGGCGCAATCGTCGTGGCGTTCCAGGAATTCAGGAATCCCGAGCAGTACCGCGACTCCGCCTGAGGTCAGGCCTCGCGCAATTCTTCACCCGCAGGATCGATCAATTCCGCGCCTTCGTTGCGCGCATTGTTAACAGTCCGCGCAACCGGCCATGCCCGCATTTTCGGCGTAATCGCGGCAACGTCCTGCAAGGTTTCGTCGCCACCCGCGAGCCAGACAGATGCCGTTTCACTCTGCAGGATGACCGGCATGCGATGGTGCAGTGTCTCCATGAAGGCGCTGGCGGCAGAAGTGATGATCGTGCCGGTTTGCATCGATTCATCAGACTCCTTGTCCTGCCAGGTCTCCCAGAGTCCGGCGAATGCGAAGGGCTTGCCGTCCGCGGGGCTGATGAACCAGGGCGTCTTGGTGCCGGCCTCCGTATGCCATTCGTAGAAACCATCCGCGAGTATCAGGCAGCGGCGCTTCTTGTATGCGCTGCGGAACGATGGTTTTTCCGCCACCGTTTCGGCGCGGGCATTAATCATGCGATTGCCGATAGACGGGTCTTTCGCCCAGAAAGGCACCAGACCCCAGCGCAGCATTGTCAGCTCACGACTGCCTTTCTCATTGTTGCGAACTGCGGCGATGTATTGAGTCGGTGCGATGTTGTAACGCGGCTCGACCGGCGGTGGGTTGTCGACGCCAAACAGTGCAGCGGTTGCTTCGCTCGGGGAATAAAACGCGAATCGCCCGCACACTGCCCTATTCCCGGATACCGACGCCGCGGTTCATCAGGATCATGCAGGCACTGAACAACAGTACGACGAAGAAGATAACGAGCAGGTAGGCGTGGCCGATGCTGATGTCCGAGGTGCCGAGGATGCCGTAGCGGAAGGCATTGACCATGTAGAGAATCGGATTGGCCAGCGAAAGCTTCTGCCAGAATTCGGGCAGCAGTGAGATCGAATAGAACACGCCGCCGAGGTAGGTCAGTGGCGTCAGTACAAACGTCGGAATGATCGATATGTCATCGAACTTGCGAGCAAACATGGCGTTGATGAATCCGGCGAGCGCGAAGACGGTGGACGCGAGCAGGACCATCGACAGCGTAATCAGCGGATGTTCGACTTTCAGGCTGGTAAAGCCCAGTGCGATGACGGTAACCAGCGACCCCACGAGCAGGCCACGAATTACGCCGCCGGCTACGTGGCCGATAATGATGGTCGCGTTCGACATTGGCGAAACCAGCATTTCTTCAACGTGCCTGCCAAATTTTGCACCGAAAAAAGACGACACGACGTTGCCGTAGGAGTTGGTGATCACCGACATCATGATCAGGCCTGGCGCGATGTACTGCATGTAGTCGAAGCCGTCCATCTCGCCGATACGACGGCCGATCAGGTTACCGAAAATAATGAAGTAGAGGGTCATCGTGATGGCGGGCGGCACGATCGTCTGCACCCAGATCCGCAAGACGCGCACGATCTCCTTGCGCACGATGGTCTTCATCGCTACCCAGTTCAGTCCGACATTCATGCTGCGGGCCCGCCGGCGTGCTGGCGATTCTCGACGAGGCCCATGAACATCTCTTCAAGCCGGTTCGCTTTGTTGCGCATGCTGACGACATGGATGTTCTGCTGGCTCAGCGCAGCGAACAGGCCATTAAGGTCCTTGCCCAGCTCAATGGCGACTTCTATTTCATTGTCGCTGGTTTTCACGACATCGAATCCGTCGAGCGCAGGCGCACTGGTAATGTTGTTTTGCAGGCTCAGGATGAAAACCTCGCGTTGCAGCTTGCGCAGGATCTTGCTCATCGGTGCATTCTCGATGATTTTGCCTTCATCGATGATCGCAACATGACGACATAGGTTTTCTGCCTCTTCGAGGTAGTGCGTCGTAAGGATGATCGTCGTGCCCGCTTCGTTGATGCTGCGCATGAACTTCCACATGGATCGACGAATCTCAATATCCACCCCCGCGGTTGGCTCGTCGAGAATAAGCAATTTCGGCTCGTGGATAAGCGCACGCGCGATCATCAGCCGGCGCTTCATGCCGCCGGACAAGCTGCGGGCCGCGTCGTGGCGCCGGTCCCACAGGCGTAAATCGCCCAGGTATTTCTCGGCACGCTCCATCGCCAGCTTGCGGCCGATGCCGTAGTAGCCCGCCTGATTGATAACGATGTTGAGCACGGTTTCGAACAGATTGAGGTTCACTTCCTGCGGCACCAGGCCGAGACAGGATTTCGCAGCCTCGAGATTGCCATCAATGCTGTTGCCAAAAATCTCGACTTCTCCGGCCGTTTTCTGCACGAGCGAGCAGATGATGCCGATTGCCGTCGTCTTGCCGGCGCCGTTTGGTCCAAGCAACGCGTAGAAGTCGCCGGCGTCAACCGTGAAATCGATACCCTTGAGCGCCTCGGCGCCATTCGGGTAGGTTTTGGTGAGGTTCTTTATAGAGAGGGCATGCATGGCGGCGTATTGTATACATGCCCGGGGCCGCGGTCAGGGCTCGTTACTTTCAGCAACCTTTAGTGTTTGCCGCATGTGGCGGGCAGCGCGGGCCGGCTGCGCCTGCGTATTCTCGGTAAGCAAGGTTTGCAGTGCGCAAACCCGCGCCGCACGGCGTATCGCCGGCTCGCCGGCAACTCCCGCATAGAGCAACTTCCGCCACAGCTTTGCGTCGCTTTTATGGCGCAGGCGAATGACGTCAGCCCGCGCGGCTGTCGCGATGACTTCCAGCAAAGGCCGTTCCGCCAGCAGTTCGCACCAGTGAAGGCTGGCGCTGCAAACGAGGCGCGCAGCGTAGGCATTGTCGCGCGCTAGCTGCCACAGAAAACCGAGTGCCGCGGCAAGTAGCTCGGTTTCCTTGATGCCGGGCGCAGGCGCTTTATCAAACAGGCAGCCAACGGGCCCTGCACCGAACAGCTGCTCCCAGTACTGGCTGTCGGCTTCGCGAAACGAGAACAACAGGAAAGGCGTCTTGGCCAGGCGCTCGCGCTGCAGCACCGAAAGACCGAGAAGACGCTGCTGCAGAACCTCTGGCAAACCCGCGAGCAAGGCAGAGGCTCGACCGGGATTGCCATGCAACAGGCCGATAAAGCCCGCGTTCAATACCTCGATATTCTGAAAATCCGCCGTCTGCGGGCCCCGGTAGTCCATGCGCCTCTCCCCCTTTCACAACCCCGATGAGCAGCTGGCAGGCCCCCGTCGCCCCGTTTCAGCTGCCGGAACGGGGTGTTTTTCGGCATATTGGCCAGTTACTTAATTTATTATTGTATTCCCAGAAGTGGATGTTATAGGGTTTTATAGCACTGTATATGGTTCATAACTAGCATAAGGGGCGAGAAAATGCGTCTGACCGATAACCGCTACGCGATGGAGCGCCACCAGTTCGAGCTCGCCCTGCGCATGATTCAGCTGGAAGCCCGTACCGGCACGATCCGTGACTGCACCGGCCTGAGTGACGATCGCATTCGTTCGCTGTACGGCACTTACTTTCGCGATACAGGCCGCACTTCAATCGCGCGGCGCCGCGGCAAGTCGCCGCGCCAGGTCAGCCTGTTCGTCAAGAATCCGGGCAACCAGCTCGAGGCCGGAACCCTGGTCGCACTGTTCAGCGCGAACCTGCTGGTGAGGATCGACGAGCAGAGAATTGTGCACGCCTGCTGGCCGCGACCGGATGTCGAATTCGGCCATCGACTGTGTCGTGCCTATGAAACCTACTCCCTGCTGCACCTGCATCCGCGACTGAGTTTCGAGTGGGCGTGGAACCTGCTGCAGAACATCGCCCGCAACGACGAGTTGAAACTGATGGGCTGCACGGATTGTGCGGCCTTCTACGTGCAGGATGCCTTTGCGCTTGACGAGGGCATGTGCCCCAGCTGTGTGCTGAGCCTCGGTCGACGCGGGCGCAGCAGAACCAGACACTGAGCTTTGCGTCAGCGGCTTGCGGGGCGTGTTTCCGGTACACTGCGCCCTCAGGCAGCGCGGTCCGGCGCTGCGTCCACGGAACCGATATTCTCGCCAGCTGATGCCAGGACACAATGTTTTTGCCGGCGCGTTCGTCGACCGTTCAGCGCATCGCCGCCATGACGCTGCGTGGCTTGAAGCGGCGCTCGCGCAAGACGGCACGGTGTTCGTACCGGTTTGGGGCGATCGCTGCCTCGTCACTGACGAACCGCATCGAACCGTCTTGCTAAAGTCAGCCGATCTCGCCGCGTTCGGTAATCAACTGCCAGTCTTTCTCGGCATGTACCGTGACCAACCCGCGTTTGCGGTGCACATCAATCGCGCAATCGATGCGCCCTTTGCAGATCGTGGCACGTTTCATGACCTGCGCTACCTCGGCAGCGTGTTGCCCGCCGACGAAGCCAATCTTGTTGCTCATGCGCGCGCTTTGTTGCTGTGGCACGAGGCACAACAGTATTGCGGACGCTGCGGTACAGAGACTCTGGCGCGAGCCGCTGGCAACACGCGCGTGTGCCAGAACGGGGATTGCGGCGCGCAGATTTTTCCGCGGGTTGATCCCGCCATCATCGTACTCGTTCACGATGGCGAGAGTTGCCTGCTCGGGCGGCAGGCAAAATGGCCCGAGGGTCGCTATTCGACGATTGCCGGTTTTGTCGAACCTGGCGAGAGTCTCGAGGACGCCGTCATTCGCGAGGTCCAGGAAGAAACCAATGTTGCCGTGAGCAACGTACGCTACCACAGCTCGCAACCTTGGCCGTTTCCGGCGTCATTGATGCTGGGTTTTCATGCGCGCGGCGACAGCCGCGATATAGAGCTCAATGACGGCGAGCTTGAAGATGCGCAATGGTTTACTCGCAAGGAGCTTGCCTCCGGTTATCCGAAGTTGCCGCCAAGATTATCGATTGCGAGACGACTGCTTGACGACTGGATCGAGGACGATGAGTTGGCACAGGGCGCTCCCTGAACCATGTGTCTTGTCGTATTCGCCTGGCACCGGCATCCGCGTTATTCGTTGATCCTCGTTGCCAACCGTGACGAACAGCACGCGCGGCCCGCAGCGGCAATGCAGTGGTGGCCTGACCAACCGGATATCCTGGCAGGCCGTGATTTGCAGGCGGGCGGCACCTGGCTTGCTTTGAGTCGTAGCGGTCGTTTTGCGACGGTTACAAACTACCGGGAACATGTGCACACGAAGCCGGCACGACTCAGTCGCGGCAAGCTCGTGACGGATTTTGTTGCAGATGACGCTGCGCCGCTCGAGTTTTCGCAGAAACTTCGCGGCGCTGATTACGCAGGCTTCAGTTTACTAACGGCAGATTCCGAAGCGCTCTGTTACACAACGAATCGCGATGATCCGGCGCGCCTGCTGGACGCCGGTGTTTACGGCCTCAGCAACGCTACGCTCGATACACCATGGCCGAAACTGCTGCGCTGCCGCGACGGACTGAACGCATTGCTGGAACGCGACGCGGTGAATCCCTCGACGCTGATGAGCCTGCTTGCCGACACAGCGCCGGCGCCAGTAAAAGATCTCGACGATAATTTGCCGGTGGAGTTCGCGCGCGCGGTGTCTGCGCCGTTCATCAGGACCGAGCAATACGGCACGCGCTGCACCACCGTGGTGCTGGTGGAAAAAAGCGGCACTACGCTCGTCATTGAGCGTCGCTTTGACGCCACGGGTCGCACGACCGGCGACTCGCAGTTTCAGTTCAGGTCGTAGCGACAACTCTACGCAGCAGCGACTTCGTAGACTTTCAGCAACCACTTGCGAATGGCGGCGATCTCCTCGGCACACACCGAGTGTGCCATCGGATAGCTGTGCCATTCCGTCGCAAAGCCGGCAGCAGTGAGTGCATCGCGGGTCTGCTCACCGAGCGCCAGCGGCAACACCGGGTCGAAACTGCCGTGCGCAACAAAGACAGGCAGCTCGCGCGGTTGTGATGTCTTTGCAGCGACAACCTCGTTATTAAATGAGTCTGCCAGCGGCATCCAGCTCGACAACACCATCAGGCCCGCAAGCGGTGACTGCATGCGTACCGCGGTGTGCATCGCAATCGCGCCGCCCTGCGAAAAGCCTGCCAGCACAATGCGGTTGAGCGGCACGCCGCGCTGCTCTTCCCGCTTGACCAGCGCCTCGAGCTGCGCCGCGCTGTCGCGGATGCCCTGTTCATCCTGCGGACCGTTGCGTTCAAAGCTGATGATGTCGTACCAGGCGCGCATCGACATGCCGTTGTTAATGGTGACCGGACGCACCGGCGCGTGCGGGAAAACGAAACGCAGATTGAGCAAGCCATCGAGCTGCAGCTCGGGGACAATCGGTTCGAAGTCGTGGCCATCCGCGCCCAGTCCATGCAACCAGATCACGCTGCCGGCAACGTCTGCCGGCGGGCCAATTTCCACGGTCTCGAGTAACGCCACCTGTCTCTCCTCATCTGCGGGTCGCGGCATGGTAGCAGCCTGTCCGGCGCTGTGAAGCCCTGCGAATCCCGCCATTTTGCCCGGAGTGTCCGGGGTTCCTTGCCAGTCCGCCACTTTCCCCCTTGACTCAATATGCGCATGTTGTTAGGTTTATGCGCATATTTATGCAGTAGTCTCCCGATGCCCGAATCCACAAAGCACCCGCTTGAGCGGCGCAACGCCATTATCGGCCTGCTCGCCGCCGGCCCGGCCGCGACCCAGAAGGCCGTGGTCGATGCACTCAATGCGCAGGGCTTCGAAGCGACCCAGTCGAGCGTCAGTCGCGACCTGCGCGAGCTCGGCGCTTTAAAAACGCCGGCCGGCTACGTTCTCCCCGAGCACGATCGTAATGGCATTGACGAAATCGCCGCCGTCTCCGATCTCGTGCGTGAATTGAAATCGGCGGGGCCTAACCTGCTCGTTATTCGTACCGCGATCGGCGCTGCCCAGCGTGTCGCACTGGCGCTGGATCGCTGCGGCTGGCCGGAAATTGTCGGCAACGTCGGCGGTGACGACACCGTCTTTACTGCGACGACGAGCGCGGCAGCACAACGCAACGTCATCGCTCGCGTTCAACAGCACTCAGTGCGCGGCTAGTTCGCCGACCTGCTTTTATCCTGGAGTATTTCTTTTGTCCGCTGATTCTTCCCCCATTCTTCTCGCCTTCTCCGGCGGTCTCGATACCTCATTCTGCGTGCCCTGGCTGAAGCAGGAGTATGGCCGTGACGTGATCACCGTCACCGTCGACACCGGCGGCATTGATGCACAGGCCGCGAAGGATCTGCATGCGCGGGCGCTGCAACTCGGTGCCGTCGAGCATCTGCAGCTGGATTGCAAGCAGCAATTTTTTGATGAAGTGATTCGCTTTTTGATCTTCGGCAACGTGCTGCGCGGCAATGCGTACCCGCTGTGCGTCGGTGCGGAACGCGGCGTGCAGGCGGCGGCGCTGGCACGACTCGCGAAACAGCATGGCGCCACCACCGTGGCACACGGCTGCACCGCAGCTGGCAATGACCAGGTGCGTTTTGAAGTCGCTTTACGCACGCTGAACCCCGGTCTCGAAGTGCTCGCACCCGTGCGTGACAACAACTGGATTCGTGACGAGCAGCTGAAGTTTCTGAAAGAGAAAAAATTGCCACTGCCTGCGCAGGGCTCAGCGTATTCGATAAACCGCGGTTTGTGGGGCATTACGATCGGTGGTCGCGAAACGCTCACGTCTGCGCAGTCGATTCCGGAAAGCGCCTGGGTGCTATCTTCCGCCGCATTCTCAGCACCACAGCCCGAATCGCAGCACCGCCTGACGTTCAATGCCGGTATCCCGGTCGCGCTCGATGGTGAGAACATGCATCCGGTTGCGTTGATTGAAAAGCTCGAACAGCTCGCAGGTTCTTATGGCATCGGCCGCGGTATCCATCTCGGTGACACGGTGCTCGGCACAAAAGGTCGTGTTGCCTTCGAAGCACCCGCAGCCGTCACGCTGATCAACGCCCATCGCGAACTGGAGAAACTGGTGCTGAGCGCGCACCAGGCGCGCATCAAGGACAGTGTCGCTGTCGTTTACGGCGACATGATTCATGAAGGCAGACAGCTGGACCTCGCGGCGCGTGATGTCGAAGCTTTGCTGGCTTCGTCACAAAAGCGGGTTAGCGGCGACGTGCACATCACACTGCGACCCGGCAATCTTTTTGTAACGGGTGTCGAGTCGAAGCATTCGCTGCTCGCGGCAACACGCGGCGTGTACGGTGAATCGGCTGGCGAATGGAGCGCATCCGATGCGCTTGGCTACTCGCGCGTCCTGTCGTTGCCCGGCACGCTGCAAACGCGTGCGGCGGCGGGGACCTGATCATGCGCAGCGTTATCGTTGACAAGATTGCCTCCGTTGCCCAGCACAGCAAGCTCGCGCAGGAACTGCGACTTGCGGATGAGATTCCCTGTGAGGAGGGCGTGCTCGTTGCCGTGCGTGTGCTGAACAATAAATCCCGCTACAACACGCTCGAGCTTGTTAGCGGGCGCATGGCGAAAGTGAATCAGGGCGACATCGTCGTTGGCGCGCTCGGCCATCGCAAGGCTTTGCGCGGCTATTCGGGCCACCTGCCGAAGTCGCTGGAAGTCGGCGGTACGGTGCAGCTGCTGAATATCGGTGGCGTCATGGGCATCTGTGACTCGGCTAATCCGGATGTCGGTGATCCGTTTGACTGCGAGGTCCTTGGCACCGTGCTGCACTTCCCCTATCTCGGCGAACGCATCGGCGTGCCGGCCCGTGCCGGCGCCGCGGAATTGGACAGCGCCGCGCAACTGGACACGCGCGGCGTGCCCGTTGTTGCGCTGGCTGGCACCTGCATGGACTCCGGCAAAACCGTTGCCGCCTGCGCCATTGTTGCCGGGCTGCGCCACCAGGGCCTGCGTGTCGCGGCATGCAAAGCGACGGGCGTGGCACTGCGGCGCGATATCCATGCGATGGAAGATGCCGGTGCCAGCGATTCGATGATCTTCTCCGACCTCGGCATTGTGACGACCACGGCAGAGAACGGACCGGCGCTGACGCGCAACCTGTTGAGCAGCCTTGCCGCGCGCGGGCCTGACGTAATCGTTGTTGAGCTCGGCGACGGGCTGATCGGCGAGTACGGCGTTGAAGCCATTCTCACGGATGAAGCCATACGCAATGCGTTTACGGCCGTCGTATTGTGCGCGAATGACCCGGTTGGAGCCTGGGGCGGCGCACGTATTCTGCGCGAGCAGTTTGGCATCGAGCCTGCCATTGTCACGGGGCCGGCGACGGACAACGCCGTCGGCATTGACCAGATTGCGCGGCGGCTCTCTTTGCCGGCAATCAATGCGCTGACCGACGGCGCAGCACTCGGCCGACATGTCGCAGAGCTTGTTGAATCCGCGATTGGTGCGCGCGCATGAGCAGACGGATTCCCACGGCGGTTCTCGGTGCAACCGGCTATGTCGGTGGTGAGCTTCTGAGATTGCTCGCGACCCATACCGAATTTGAACTGCGGGCCGCGGTTTCAACATCGCAAAGCGGTGAACCCGTCGCCTCCGTGTTTCCGGCGCTCGCTCCAGTGTACCGGGAGCTGCGCTTTTGTTCTGTCGATGATTGCGAAGCAATGCTGAACGATGTCGACGAACTGGCGCTGTTCTCGTCGGCACCACACGGTGCCTCAGCCGCGCTGGTGGCGCGATTGCTGGTCAGTGCGAAGCAGAAAAATGTCACAGTGCATGTAGTCGATTCATCGGCAGACTTTCGCTACACCGATAAGGAAAAGTACGCAGCAATTTACGGCCAGCCGCACGATGCGCCCGAACTGCTGAATCAGTTTGCACAGGGCGTACCGGAGCACGTGCCCGCATGGCAAGCCGCGCATGTCGGGCATCCGGGCTGTTTTGCAACCGCCGCCATGCTTGCTGCAGTGCCGCTATGCGTGTCACAGGCGGATATCCAGAGCATTTTCATAAGTGGCGTAACGGGCAGCACCGGCTCTGGCCGTGCCCCGTCTCCGGGCACGCACCACCCGGAGCGCCACAGCAATATGTACGCCTACAAACCGCTCGCTCATCGCCATGCGCCAGAGATCGCAGACGGCATAAGACTAGCGGGCGGTGGCGACGTCCGCGTCAACTTTGTGCCGCACTCCGGGCCCTTCACCCGCGGGATTCACATCACGCTGCAGGCCGAGCTTGCGTCGCCGATGTCGGCAAGCACCCTGCGTGCTATCTATGACCGCTATTACGAGAACTCGGTATTTGTGCAACGCGTCGACGGAACACCAAAGATCAAGAACGTGGTGACGAGCAATCACTGCCATATCGGCGTAGCTGCCGAGGGCAATAGCGTCGTCGTGATGAGTGCAATCGACAACCTCGTCAAAGGCGCCGCCGGCGGTGCGGTGCAGTGGATGAATCGTCTCTGGTCGCTGCCAGAGCACAGCGGACTGATGGCGGTAGCGCCCGCATGGACATGAATATTGGCGGCCCCACGGCCAAGAGCCCTGCGGAGCGTGAAGCGGCTTCGACGATTCCTGTTTATCCGCAGCTTGCGATTGATCCGGTCCGCGCGGCCGGCTGCGACATATTTACGAGCGACGGGCGGACGATTCTCGACCTCTACGGCGGTCACGCCGTCGCGGCATTGGGCTACTCGCACCCTGCGCTTTACGAGGCCATCGCTACCCAGACGCAGCGTCTGCTGTTTCAAAGCAATGCCCTCGCGCTCGATATTCGCGCGGCAGCAGCTGAAGCACTGGTCAGCGTTGCGCCCACGTCATTGACTCGCGTGTTTTTTGTCAACAGCGGCGCGGAAGCCAATGAAAATGCACTTCGCGTTGCCTGCCGCGCCACCGGTCGCAGCAAGATTCTTGCGATCGCGCACGGTTTTCACGGTCGCACGGCGGCAGCGGCGGCAGTCACCTGGAATTCGGCGAACGGCTGGTACGGTTTTCCGCGCACGCCGTTTGACGTCGAGTTCATTCCGCGCAACGACGTTGCCGCGGCGCACAGCATGATTGACGACAGCGTCGCGGCAGTGATCTTTGAGCCGGTGCAGGGCGTCGCGGGTGCGTTTGATCTTGAACGCGACTTCGTCATTGCAATGCGTAACGCCTGTAGCAAGGCTGGTGCGCTGCTGATTGCCGATGAGGTCCAGTCGGGCATGGGCCGTTCCGGCCAGTTTTTCGCATCGCAGGTGTTTGCAGTTGCGCCGGATATGCTGACGAGCGCCAAGAGTCTTGGCGGTGGTTTTCCCTGCGGGGCTTTGCTGTGCACGGAAGCCTTGAGTGCCAAGCTGCACAGTGGCGATCTCGGCTCGACCTTCGGTGGCGGACCGGTCGCCGCCGCTGCGATTGTTGCAGTAATCAAGGCGATTCAGCAGGACGGGCTACTCGCCAACGTGCGTGAGCGGGAAGCAGAAATTCGCGAGCTGTGCGTCGTCGGCCCGGTGCGCCGCGTGCAGGGTATGGGGCTGTTGCTCGGACTCGTCTGCGACCGCCCCGCCCGCGAAGTACACGCCGCATTGCTTGAGCAAGACATACTGACGGGCACCAGCGCAGACCCGCAGGTGATTCGCCTGCTGCCGCCGCTCGTGTTGCAGTCAGAACATGTGCAGCGGCTGGCCAGCGCGTTGGCGAGTATCGCACCCGCTGCGCGCTGACAAATCAACTCCTAATCCTGAGAACAAACGATGAAAGCATTTAACGACCTCGCCGATTTTTCCCACGAACAGATTACTGCGCTGCTCGAACTCGCGACGCGACTCGATCACAGCCCGGAGCCAGAAGCCCTGCGCGGCAAGGTTTTGTCGCTGCTTTTCCTGAGCCCCTCTCTGCGCACGCTGGCATCATTCCAGGCGGCAATGATCAGGCTTGGCGGTGGCTCATTCGTCATTTCGCCCGACATGTCTATTCATGGGCTCGAAACGCGCCCGGGCATCGTAATGGACGGCACGGCTGCCGAACACATTCGTGAGGCCGTACCGGTCATTGCATCTTATGGTGACGCAATCGGTATTCGTGCGTTTGCCGAGCGTCGCAGCCTCGAGACAGATTTAGCCGAAACAGAGTTCTCGTCATTGATCGGACTGGTCGACAAGCCTTACATCAACATGGAATCAGCCATGAACCATCCCTGCCAGAGCCTTGCAGACTGGAAAACCATGGACGATCTGAAGATCCCGGCGCAGGGCGGCAAATTTGTATTGAGCTGGGCATATCACCCGAAAGCTTTGCCACTTGCTGTGCCCTCCGCCGCTGTGCACATGGCGGCCATGCGCGGCATGGACGTAACCGTATTACGCCCGGAAGGTTTCGAACTGCCGGAAGCCATCATGAAAAAAGCTGCGGCGGCCGCGGCGGCATCAGGCGGGTCGCTACGCGAAACCACCGATCGCAAAGAAGCGATGCAGGACGCGCAGGTTATTTACGCGAAGTCCTGGTCGTCTACCAGGCATTACGGCAATCATGCAGGCGACCAGGACCTGCGCCGCGGCCTCGACGACTGGTGCGTCGACGAGCCCTGGTTCGACAATGCGCGCGACGACTGCCGCTTCATGCATTGCCTGCCGGTGCGACGTGGCGTGGTCGTTAGCGAGGCGGTGCTGGACGGCCCGCGCAGCGTCGTGATCCACGAGGCACGCAATCGCATGCTGGCGCAGATGGCCGTGTTGCACCAGATGCTGGGAGCACGCAAATGATTGTCAACCATGATCGCGATGCGGTCGTCTCCGCACTGAAACACGCGGTGCCCTACATTCGCCTGTTCAAGCACAAGATATTTGTGCTGAAGGCTGGCGGCGAAGTGTTCGCAGACCCCGAGGCAACCCGCGCGCTGCTCGAGCAGGTTGGCATCCTGTACCAGGTTGGCATCCGCGTTGTCCTCGTGCACGGCGGCGGCCCGCAGTCGACACGCCTCGCGAAGTCGCTCGGGCTCGACCCGCAGTTTGTGGACGGGCGCCGCGTAACGGATGCGCAGTCACTCGATGTCGCAACAATGGTTCTGAATGGCGAGGTGAACACCCGCATCCTGGCCGCCTGTCGCGATGTAGAAATTCCCGCTGTCGGCATCAGCGGTGTTGACGCCGGCCTGATTCGCGCGATCAAAAGACCGCCGGTAAAGCAGCCGGGCGGCAAGTCCGTAGACTACGGCTTCGTCGGCGATATTGAGGGCGTTGATGCAAACGTGTTGCGCAAGCAACTCGACAACGGCCTCGTGCCGGTCGTCAGTCCCTTGTCCTGCGACGAAAAAGGCACGCTGCTGAATATCAACGCCGACACCGTCGCCGCCGCGATAGCCGCAGAGCTTGGTGCGGAAAAACTGATTCTTGCGACCGGCGCACCCGGCATCCTCGCCGATCGCAACGACCCGCGCTCGTTAATCTCCTACATCGATCGCGCAGGCTTGCACAAAATGCGCGACAGCGGCCAGCTGGCAGATGGCATGCTGCCGAAAGCCGCGGCCATCGACGCAGCCATCGACAATGGCGTCAAACGCGTGCACATCATCACGTACAAAGTTCCGGACAGCCTGCTCCTCGAGGTCTTCACCAACGAGGGCACTGGCACATTGGTTGTCGACGACATCAGCGCACTCTCCCCGGCGGAACAAACCGCAAGCGGATCCGCATCATGAGTCGGCTCTGGGAAAAAGGCCTGCCACTCGACGAACGCGTCTTGCGGTATACGGCCGGCGAAGACCACGTACTCGATGCGCGACTTGTGGACTACGATATTCGCGGCTCCATCGCTCACGCCGAAATGCTGGCCGCGCAGGGCCTGCTGAGCAAGTCGGATTGCGCGGCGATCTGCGGCGGCCTCAAAAAGCTTGGTGAGCAATTTCACGCCGGCGACTGGCAAATCGAACTTGCCGATGAAGACGTGCACACGGCTCTGGAAACCCGACTCACAACGCTGATCGGCGGAGCCGGCGGCCGCCTGCATCTCGGCCGCTCGCGCAATGACCAGGTGCTTACCGCGCTGCGCCTGTACCTGCGCGATGCGGCGGATCAGGTTCAGGAAAGCGTGCGCGGTTTGCTCGAGTCACTCACAGCGCTTCGCGAAAAACAGGGTGAGGTTGTGTTGCCCGGTTACACGCACATGCAGCAGGCTATGCCTTCGTCCGTTAACTGGTGGGCTGGCGGTTTTGAAGAGGCCTTCGCTGACGCGCTCGCCGGACTCGATGCAAGTCGCCGGCGCATGAACAAGAATCCGCTCGGCAGTGCGGCCGGTTACGGCACGCCCGGCCTGCAACTGGATCGTGACATGACCAGCAAGGCGCTCGGCTTTGCCGAAACGCAAGCACCCGTCACGGCCGTCCAGCTATCACGCGGCAAGGCCGAAGCGGGCCTGTTGTTTGAACTGACGCTGCTGATGCAGGACCTTGCCCGCCTGTCGTCCGATCTGTTGCTGTTTTATACACAGGAATTCGGCTATATCTCGCTGGCTGACGACGTCACCACCGGCTCATCCATCATGCCGCAGAAGCGCAACCCGGATGTACTGGAACTGGTACGCGGTGCGAGCGCCACTGTCAGCGCCTGTTTGCAGGAGTGCCTGCTGCTCGTTGCAAAACTGCCGAGCGGCTTCCAGCGCGATGCGCAGCGCATCAAAGCGCCGCTGTTCCGCGGCATCGACCTGACGATCGACAGCGTCGATGTCATGGCCTACCTGTTAAGCCGCATGGAATTTAATCCCGACAAGATCAAGCTCGACGACGGCCTGTACGCCGCTGAGCGCGCCTATGCGCTCGTCGCCAACGAGGGCATCCCGTTTCGCGATGCCTACCGCATGGTCGCAAAAGAATACGGCGCGAAGCCGGCAGACTAGCGGCATTCGCGGCGCAACGGACCGCCAATGCGGTACCATGCGGTTTCTTTTGCACGGGCTTACACGATGAAACCTATCCGCCGAATTTCCCTGTTCCTGATAAGCGTCCTGCTGCTCGCCGCCTGCGGCCAGAAGGGTCCGCTGTATCTGCCAGGCAACCCGACCGCAGTGCGCAGCGACGTGCCGTCAACCAACGCCTCCACCGTCCCGGAAGAGGAGGAGGAAGAGGAAGCAAAAGCAGCTGAGGACGAGCCGCAACAGCCCTGACGGACGGCAGCAATGAGCAAGCAAAAACTGGTTCTCGTTGACGGTTCCTCCTACCTGTACCGCGCGTTTCACGCGCTGCCACCGCTGACGAATTCGTCCGGCGAACCGACAGGCGCGCTGCACGGCGTGCTGAATATGCTGATGAAACTGACGCGCGAGGAGCCCGACGCCTTCCTTGCCGTCGTTTTCGATGCACCGGGCAAAACCTTTCGCGACGAACTCTTTGAGGAGTACAAGGCAAACCGGCCGCCTATGCCGGACGAGTTGCGCGAACAGATCGCGCCGTTGCTTGAAGCGGTTCCGGCCCTCGGCCTGCCAATGATCCGTAAAGAAGGCGTTGAGGCCGACGACGTTATTGGCACCTTGTGTCGTCGTGCCATTGCCGAGGGCATGGAAGTGCTCGTATCAACCGGCGACAAGGACATGGCGCAACTCGTTGAAGACGGCGTGACGCTGGTCAACACGATGACCGATACGGTCCTGGATCGCGACGGCGTGCACAACAAGTTTGACGTCTGGCCGGAACAGATCATCGACTACCTGGCACTCGTCGGCGACAAGTCCGACAACATTCCGGGCGTACCGAAAGTCGGCCCGAAGACCGCGGCGAAGTGGTTAAAGGAATACGACAGCGTGGAAAACCTGATCGCGCATGCCGACGAGATCGGCGGCAAAGTCGGCGAAAGCCTGCGCGACAATCTTGAACAGCTGCGCCTGTCGCAGCAGCTTGCAACGATTCACCTTGACGTGGAACTCGACGAGAAACCAACTGAACTCAAGCGTGGTGCGATCAACGCAGAGCTGATGCGAGGCATTTGTGATCGCTTCGAACTGCGCAGCCTCGCACGCCAACTCGGTGAAGCGCCGGTGACGGCAGCTGGCGATGCGGCCGAGGAAACCGCAGAAGTCAGCGGCCGCGTGCAGGGCGAATACGAAACCGTGCTGACGCAATCCGCGCTCGACAAGTGGCTGAAAAAGATTGCCAAGGCCGAACTCGTCGCGCTCGACACCGAAACCACGAGCCTCAATTACATGGAAGCCGAGATGGTCGGCATCTCGCTCGCCGTTGCCGAAGGTGAAGCCGCCTACATTCCACTGGCGCACGACTACCCGGGCGCGCCGGATCAGCTCGACCGGGCGGCGGTTTTGAAAAAGATGAAAGCCTGGCTGGAAGACGACAAGGCCGCCAAGGTCGGCCATCACCTGAAGTACGACGCACACATATTTGCGCGTTACGACATTCAGCTGGCCGGCATGCGGTATGACTCGATGCTGGAATCGTATGTCCTGAACAGCGTTGCGACGCGTCACGACATGGACTCGACGGCACGCCACTATCTCGGCGTAGAAACCATCCACTACGAAGATGTCGCCGGCAAGGGCGCGAAGCAGCTGACCTTCAACCAGGTCGCGCTCGAAGAAGCCGCGCCCTACGCCGCCGAAGACGCCGATATCACGCTGCGGCTGCATCGCAAGCTGTGGAGCGAGCTGGGCAAGGTCGGTGACTTGCAGAAACTCTACACGTCCGTAGAGCAGCCGCTCGTGCCGGTGCTGTTTGCGATGGAAGAAACCGGCGTGCTCGTTGACCGCGCGATGTTGAAGAAACAGAGCGGCGAACTGGCAAAAACCATGCAGCGTCTTGAGAAAGAAGCGCACGAGGCTGCCGGCGGCCCGTTCAATCTCGGCTCGCCGATGCAGCTTCAACAAATCCTGTTCGAAGACCAGGGGCTGCCGGTTATTCGCAAGACACCGAAAGGCCAGCCGTCCACCGCGGAAGACGTATTGCAGGAACTCGCCGCTGACTACGACCTGCCGCGCATCATTCTCGAGTACCGCAGTGTCAGCAAACTGAAAAGCACTTACACCGACAAACTGCCGCTGCAGATCTGCAAAGAGACCGGCCGCATTCACACCTCGTATCACCAGGCGGTTGCGGCAACCGGGCGTTTGTCTTCAACGGACCCGAACCTGCAAAACATTCCAATTCGCAACGAGGAAGGCCGCCGCATTCGCAAGGCGTTCGTGTCCCCGCAAGGCACACTGCTGCTCGCGGCGGATTATTCGCAGATCGAGCTGCGCATCATGGCGCACCTGTCTGGCGATGCAGGCCTGCTCGAGGCCTTTAACGAAGAGCGGGATGTACACCAGGCGACGGCGGCCGAAGTCTTCGGCGTTCCGATCGACAAGGTCACGAGCGACCAGCGCCGCTCGGCGAAAGCGATTAACTTCGGGCTGATGTACGGCATGTCCGCATTCGGTCTCGCGAAGCAGCTCGGCACGAGCCGCGGCGAAGCGCAGGAATACGTCGACCTGTATTTCGATCGCTATCCGGGGGTGAAAGCCTACATGGACAACATACGGATGCAGGCCAAGGACTCAGGCTTCGTCGAGACGCTGTTCGGCCGCCGCCTGTACCTGCCGCAGATCAACGACCGCAACGCACAGCGCCGCCAGTATGCGGAGCGCAGCGCAATCAACGCGCCGATGCAGGGCACGGCAGCCGACATCATCAAGAAGGCGATGATTGATGTGCACGCCTGGCTCCTGAAGTCCAAAGTGCCAGCGCGGCTCATCATGCAGGTGCATGACGAACTGGTGCTGGAAGTCCAGGAGAGCGCTGTCGAGGAGGTGCGAGCCGGGATTATCAGCCGCATGAGCGCGGCCGCCAGCCTCAAGGTGCCGCTGGTGGTCGAGGCAGGCACCGGGCTGGACTGGGACGAAGCCCACTGAACCAGATAATAACTAGTAAAATCAAATATTTGGGATTTTCCCGGAACTCGTCGGCAAATGCCCGTTCCAAATGAACGAGTGCTTGTCACTCGCCTGTTTACCTCCCTAATCAGGCTTGCAGGCGGTTGCCCCAAACCACCTGCTACCCTTTGACCCCGGACGCCGCTGGCCTCCGGGGTTTTTTATGCGTCCGCCGCGAGGAATGCGGCCAGCGTCTCGCGCGCCTCATCGACGCCGCTGCGTTTCAATGACGAGAACAGCTGCACGGTGACCGCCTCGCCCAGTTCGCGTCGCGCGGTCAACAGCGCGGTTGCAGCCTGGCCACGCTTCAGCTTGTCTGATTTGGTCAGCAGCACGTGCACCGGTACTTCCACCGAGGCGCAGAGGCTCAACAGCTGTCGGTCGAAATCGGTGATGCCGCGGCGGATATCCACGACCAGCAGCAGCCCGCGCAGGCTGTCGCGATTTTCGAAATACTGCTGAATAAGCCGACCCCAGTGGGCCCGCATGCTCTCCGCGACCTTCGCGAAACCATAGCCCGGCAGATCCACGAGACGCAGTCCGTCGGCCAGCGCAAAAAAATTGATGAGCTGCGTACGGCCCGGCGTTTTGCTGGTCCGCGCGAACTGGCGGCGGTTGACGATAACGTTGATCGCGCTGGATTTACCGGCATTTGAGCGGCCGGCGACGGCAACCTCGCGACCCTCATCAGGCAGGAACTGCGCCGGGGCATTGGCGCTGGTCAGGAATGCTGCATCGGGGTATTGCGACATGGGATACCGCCCCGATATGTGTATAATTTGGGGCCTTCTGAGATCGGTTTTGGATGGCCTATAGTGAACGCTTGGGCGGCCGGCGGCAACACGCGACGGAGCAGCCCGAAACCAATCGCCCAGAATATTTCTCTTACTCGTGACGGTGCCGGGCAGTTAATGACTGGCGGCCGCCACGAACGGCGAACCAGGTAACGGTTAATTACTTTATGAAATTCAAGCTCGCATTTTTGCTCCTGACATTGCCGCTTGCCGCATTGGCCAGTGAAGAAACCCTCGTTGACGGCTCTGCCGATGCCGGCAAGGCGAAAGCCATTACCTGTGGCGCCTGCCACGGCGGCGACGGCAACAGCGTCAACCCCGAATGGCCGAGTCTGGCTGGCCAGAATGCCAAGTACATCGTTGAACAACTGCAGGCGTTCAAGTCAGGCACGCGCGTCAATGCGCTAATGAGTGCGCAGGCGATGATGTTGTCCGACGAAGACATGCGCAACCTGGCCGTTTACTACGCCGTACAGCGCGCTGCCGCAAAAACGGTTGCCGACGAGAAGCTCGTCAACAAGGGCGAAGCGCTGTATCGCGCAGGTAACAAGGAAACCGGCGTGTCCGCCTGCCTGGCCTGTCACGGCCCGACCGGAGTGGGTAACCCCGCCGTGCCCTATCCGAAGCTGCGCGGCCAATATGCGACCTACACGGCAAAGCAGCTGCGCGATTATGCGAGTGGCGCCCGCAAGTCAGACGGCTCCACGCAAATCATGCGCAATATTGCCGCCCGCATGAGCGAGAGTGAAATCGTTGCCGTGGCCGCCTACATCCAGGGCCTGCGCGGCGGGGTCGCGGCCAGCGACTAGTCCCGTCAACGCCTGTTTTTCCGAATTTTTCTGCAGCAACAAGGTCTCAGGCTGCATACCCGATTGGAGCACATTATGAGAAACCCGCTGGTTTTTGCGTTATTCAGCGCTTTTTTGTTCAGCGCCTGTGGCGCGGAACAGTCCACTTCCGAAGAGCAGCCGGCTGCTGCCACGGCACCGGAACAGGCATTGGAAGAAGCGCCGGTCATCGAGGCTCCGCAGGCCGACCCCGATACTGCGCCGACGCTCGTTGAAGAATCGGTCGATGATGAAATCGTCGCCGACGACTCACCGCTGATGCTGGCGCAGGCCGGCTCAGCAGCCCCTGCGCGCGAGTGGAAATTCAAAGACGGGCAGCAGTTCAAGCGCCTGGTGCCAACGCAGCCCACTGTTGGCGGCGCCGACAAGATCGAGGTGGCGGAAGTATTCTGGTACGGCTGCGCACATTGCAACGACTTCGAACCGTTCATCAACGGCTGGGCCGCCAAGAAACCGGCGAACACACGCTTCGTGCGCATTCCCGCCATGTGGAACCCGCTCGTGAAACTGCACGCGCAGCTTTACTACACCGAAGAAGTGCTCGCAAAGAACGGCAAGCTGGCGAATCCGCAGGTTTTCCATGCTGCGGTCTTTAACGAATACCACCAGCGCGGCAATCGCCTGACATCAGAAGAAGCCATCGCCGAACTGTTCGCACGCTTCGGCGTCAGCCAGGAAGATTTCAAGAGCACCTGGAATTCTTTCGAGGTTGCCCAGAAACTGCGCGTCGCAGAGGATCTTGGGCGCCGTTACGGCATCACCGGTGTTCCTGCGGTCGTCGTCAATGGCAAGTACCGCAGCGGCGGTGCAGAGGCCGGCAGTTATCCGAAGTTGCTGGAAGTCATCGACGAGCTCGTGGCGCGCGAATCGGTTCGCTAGCCATTGTCCTCGGTCACGATCCGCAACTGACCCGCATCGTCGTAACGCCAGTAAAGCCGCTTTAGCGTTACGACGGTGCTCTCCGCGGTGCTGAGCTGCTGCGTGAAACGGCTGAGAAACAGGCCCGGCTCCCCGGGATCGGCCACCAGCAGCAGATCCTTTATTTCTATGTGCAGGGGTTTGCGTTTTGCAAACACACTGCTGCGCCATGCCGCCCAGTCATCCCGGCTCATGCCGCGGTAACGAAATCCTTCTGCGTACAACGCGAGGTAGTTGAAAAAGTCGTTCTGCTCAACACTCTGCTGCCAGCGCGCCATGGCCTCATTCAGCTGGGCGCGCAGGACTGCGGCCTCCGCCTGGGAAGACCAGGTAAACTCGCGAGCGACGATGACGGGCGTTTGCAGCGGTGCGAGTTCACCGGCAATTGCCGTGATATCTTCGTTGGGTAATGCAAGGCAGCCGTCTGTATCGAGCGGCGGCCGGTCAGGGTCCTTGCGATCTACACCGTGCAACCAGATACCGTCGCCTGTGCGATCCTGGTAACGATCCCAGGCATTCGGGTAGTCGAGCACAAACGCCTTGTCGCCGTACTTGTCGTGCAGGCGCTCTGTATCCAGTTCTTCAGTGATGAAATAGACGCCGAGCGGTGTCTTGCGATCCCAGGCGCGCTCTTTGCCCACGCCATTGCGGCCAATCGACATGTAGCGAGCGTCTGTCTCGACCAGGCTGCCGTCGCGCAATGCGAATCGGCGCAGCGTCGCGCTCGCGGTATCAGCAATCAGGATCGTGCCGACGTTGTCTGGAACCTGCAGAATCCCTGCCGGCATGTGGCGCGCTTCGTCTGCCTGGGCCGCAGCACACAGCAGAGAAACGATGACGGGGAACAGTCGGCGCATGAATCATTCACAACCTGGCGGGCAGCCGATAGTACAAGCTCTGCCGGCGGCACTCCATGCGCTCGGTAGCATATTTCACAACTCTCTGATCTAGCTGAAGAAGTGGGCGTTTACGACAGCGAGTGCAAGACCTGTCGCGATGCCGGCCAGTGTGCGTTCCGACCACAGGTACACGGCAACGGCGGCCGCCACGGCGAAAACATCGGCGACAGGCAGCTTGGCGAGCGACAAGGCCAGGACGCCGGCCAGGGCCGCGCCCGGCAGCACTTCCAGTACGCGGCTGGCGAGGGAGTTCGCCACGATGCGACTGCCCAGGAAATAACCCGCAATGCGCGTCAGGTAGGTCGCTGCTGTCATCACGATGATCGCCAGCAATGTCGCCTGAAAGTCAGGCACGACGGCGTAACTCGCGCAGCAGCGTTACGCCGGCCGCGGCAACGACGCCCGCAAGCAGCGCAAGCGCGGACCCGACGTACTGCGATGCAAGCAACGTGAACGCTGCCGACGCCAGCGGGGCAATGAGGATGCCGGGCTTGCGGCCGCGAAAGAAAATGCAGATGAGAATTGCGATGTACAGAGCACCACCGATGGCGAGGCCCTGCAGCGTGCGCGCATCGAGGAGCAGAGGTGCGGCCACACCGATAATCGTCCCGACCAGCCAAAAGCTGTACATCGCAAAACCGCTACCTGCAAAAAACGCTGCGCGGTTGCCAGCCCGTTGCTCCTTCATGGTTAACACCCAGTTCGCGTCAGTCAGCACGAACAGGATGCCGAACGGTGGCCGCCGCCGATTGGCCGACAGCGTTTCGTGGAGCGTAACGCCCATCAGGACGTGGCGACTGTTGACGAGCAAAACCGCCATGAAAATTGCGAGGTAAGGCAGCGGCTCCTGCCATAGCTCGAGCGCGGCCACCTGCGCTGCGCCGGCAAAGACGGCGGCGCTCATCAAGACCGTAGAACCCGCATCGAGTCCCTTCGCCAATGCAATGATGCCGAACAGAATGCCGAAGACGCCGCCTGCGACGGCAAGCCCGATCGTCGCCCTGAAGCCGGCTACAAACGACGGCCATGCCGGCGCATGCGCGGGGCGCTCCGTTTCACTCACGGTGACGGGACGCTCATACGATGCCCATGGCGGATTGCGACACCTTAGGTCTCTGCCCTGTTGCGCCGCAGGTACCGCGCGATGCCGAAAATACTGATAAGCAGCCAGGCCGCTTCAACCACGAACGCCGACAGGTTGAACTCGAACCACAGTGAGAACAGGATCAGGAATGCGCCGAGCCCGTTCACCAGCGAAAACTGCAGGCTCGCAGGGTGCAACTTGCCAAGCTGCAGAAACAGGTAACCTGCCAGGATCAGCAGCACACCGATATTGCCGATGACATCGTGCCAACTGTAGTTCATCGTAAATACTCTACCCGTCCATCCCGATGCTGCAGCATAACGATCGTTGCCTGATCTGTCAGCGCTGGCGCGCGCGGAGTTCGTAATACGCGCAACCAGTTGTGCATAACGAGTCAATGAGTCTCGCTAACAGGTATCATCTCTGCATGCGCAAAGGCGGCACTCCAAACAGAAAGCAATGCAAGAGGCGCTAAAATCGCTGTCACGCGACGCGCTGGGCAGTCTGCGCGACCTTGCCCCGATTGTGCTCGTCATCGGCGTCTTCCAGGTGCTGGTGCTCGGCAACCCGCCCAGCGGCCTCACGCCATTGCTTGCCGGCGGCCTGCTCGTGCTGCTCGGTCTCACGCTTTTTATCTACGGCCTGAAACTCGCATTGTTTCCGATTGGCGAGCGGCTTGCCTATGCGCTCGCCAACAAGGGCAGCGCCTTCTGGCTGCTGATCTTCGCGTTCCTGCTGGGATTCGGCACGACGATCGCGGAACCCGCACTGCTCGCTGTTGCTGAAGAAGCCTCGCGCGTCGCGGCGGCCGGTGGCGTCATCGCCGATACCGCAAGCAGTCGCGCTGACTATGCGTTTTTGCTGCGGCTCACCGTTGCGACTGCCGTTGGCGTTGCGATCGTGCTGGGCGTCCTGCGCATCATGGCGGCATGGTCGCTGCCGTTCATGATTATCAGCGGCTATCTTCTGATCGTGCTGCTGACGACGATTGCACCGGCGGAAATCGTAGGCATTGCTTACGACTCGGGCGCCGTTACCACCTCCACGGTTACCGTACCCCTGGTTACTGCGCTCGGTGTCGGGCTTGCCAGCGCGGTACGCGGTCGCAATCCCATGCTCGATGGCTTTGGGCTGATCGCATTTGCCTCGCTGATTCCCATTTTGTTCGTCATGCTGTTCGGGATGCTGCTGCAGTGGACGTAATACAAAGCGCATTCGCGACACTGGCCGATACCGCGCTCGACGTGTTGCCGATCATGGTGTTCCTGTTTGCATTCCAGCGCATCGTCATTGGCGGCCCGATGCCGAACAGGAAAGCGATCCTGACAGGATTCCTGTTTGTCATCGTTGGCCTGGGCTGTTTCCTGATTGGGCTTGAGCAGGCGCTGTTCCCGCTCGGTCGCATGATGGCGGAACAGCTGACCACCGAGGCGTTCCTCGGTGGCGCGGCGGCCACGCTCGGCTGGCAGGACTACTACTGGGTCTACCTGTTCGCCCTGGCGCTTGGCATCAGCACGACACTGGCCGAGCCCGCGCTGCTTGCGGTATCCATGAAGGCGAATACAGTGTCAGGCGGTGCGATTCACGTATGGGGCCTGCGCGTTGCCGTCGCCATCGGCGTTGGCACAGGCGTTGCAATCGGCTGCTTTCGCATCGTGACCGGCATGCCGCTGCAGTACTTTATCGCGGCGGGCTACCTGCTCGTCGTGGTCCAGACCATTTTCGCGCCGCGGCTAATTGTGCCGCTAGCCTATGACTCGGGCGGTGTCGCAACCTCGACGGTAACCGTGCCACTCATTACGGCGCTTGGCCTCGGCCTGGCAGAATCCGTGCCCGGCCGCAGCGCCGTGCTTGACGGCTTCGGCCTTGTCGCGTTCGCCTGCCTCTTTGCCGTCATTTCGGTGCTGGCTTATGCGCAGCTTTCAGTTATAAGGACGGGTCGGATGACCCGTCCATCTTCTACACGGGACAGTTCACAGGACTAGGATCATGCATTTCAAACTCATAATTGCTTTCGTCGAAGACAGCAAGACCGATGCGGTAATGGACGCGGCGCGCGATGCGGGCGCCACCGGCTGCACCGTGATCAGCAATGCGCGCGGTGAAGGCATGAAGCAGAACAAAACATTTTTCGGACTTACGCTGGCGACGCAACGCGATGTCATCCTGCTGCTCGTCGAAGAGCACCTGAGCCGACACATTCTCGAAAGTATTGGCGAGGTCGGCGAATTCGACGAGAAACCGGGCACCGGCATTGCCGTGCAACTCGATGTTGAGGACGCGGTCGGCGTCTTTAGCCAGTCAGAACAATTACGCGAAGTGGTGGAGGATCAGCTATGAACGACCAATCCTGGGTGCCCGTCCGCAAGGTCATGCGCACCGAGATCACTGAAGTGGACGGCAAAATCGATGTGCTGTCTGCCTTGAAGATCATGAAAAAAGTGGGCGGCACGAGCCTGATCGTGAAACGCCGAGACGAACGCGACGAGATCGGCATGCTGCTCTTTTCGGACGTGGCCAAGAAAGTGATCGCGAAAGACCGCTCACCGGAGCGCACGAACGTTTACGAGATCATGGCAAAGCCGGTCATTTCCGTGCGCCCTGATATGAGCATTCGCTACTGCGCGAGACTGTTCGAACAGTTTGGTATCAGCCACGCACCGGTTGTCGAGAACGACCAGGTTATCGGGATTGTCAGCTACTACCTGCTGGTACTCGAAGGCCTGCCGGACCTCGACTAAGCGCGAGCAGGTCTAGAAGGGTCCGGGCGGTGTGGCGCGGCGCCGCGGCGGATCCCAGAACGGCTTTTCCTGCACTAAAGCTTCTGCCATGACGCGCGACCAGTGCATCTCGCGCTGGTAATAGATTTCCACCCACAGCTTACTGCCGGGTTCACCGTGCGGCATGTTCACGGTGCCAAGCGCAATGTTCTGTTTGCAAACAGGCGACCAGACCGCAGACGTCACGAAGCCGACTTTCTGCAGGCGGCCACGGATGCGCGCATGGATGTAGGAATGGTGCGCCGGCTTGTTCCCTTCGATGTCGAGCTTGACCAGCCGCCAGTTCGACCCGTGCCGCTTCTCTGCAGCGAGGGCGCGGCGGCCATTGAAGTTCGGCTTCTTGAAATCCACGAGCCAGGAGAGGCCAAGCTCAAACGGCGAACGTGAACGGCCGCTGCGCACGGTATCCATTGCCGGCACAAAGTCGATACCGGCCGTCAGGAAACCCGCCTCGATGCGCGCCATATCGAGCGCGTGCGTGCCGATCGCCTTGATGCCGTACAGGCGACCCGCCTCGAACAAAGCATCCCAGAGATCCAGCGCCTTGCTCGCATTGATCCACAGCTCGTAGCCGAGATCTCCGGTGAAACCGGTTCGCGACACCATCAGTTCCGCGCCCTCAAAATCGCTATGCATGAGGCCGAACGGCTTCAGCGTGTCGAGTCCGTCGATGCCGAGCGCGTTGAGCACGCTGTAAGAGGTTGGTCCCTGCACGGCCAGTGCCGCGATCTGCGCCGTCTCCTCGACGATGGACACGTCCATGCCAATCGCGGCCGGCACGAGCCAGGCAAGGTGCCGCTCCTGCGAGCACAGGCGGTACTCGCCCTCCCGCAGGTGAAAAATCGTACCGTCATCGATGACCTGGCCCTGGTCGTTGCACCAGGCCGCGTAAGCAACGCGGCCGGGACGAATCTTGTGCATATCGCGCGTGACGAGGCGATCGAGATAGGCAAGCGCATCAGGGCCACTGATGCGGTACTTCGTCATCGGCGACAGGTCGAAAACGCCGGTACTGTTGCGAATCGCAAAGTATTCGAGTTCGGCATCGAAGAGGGCATCGGCCGTTGTGTAGCCTTTCCAGCAATGCCAGGCATTCAGGCGGTCGAGCTGCGTGAGCCGCGGATAAAACGGCGTACGTAACACGCCCTGTTCGACTTCGATAATGTTCACGCGCCCTTCTCCCGCCGCAGTATGGTGCGTGCCGCGTTGTAACCCGCCGCGCCAGACACGTTGCCACCCGGGTGTGCGCCGGCACCGCACAGGAACAGTCCGTCGAGCGGCATCGCGTATTGCGCCGCACCCGCAACCGGTCGCACGAACAGAAACTGGTCGAGCGTCAGTTCGCCGTGATGCCAGTGCCCGCCGCTGATGCCGAAGCGCGACTCAATGTCAGCCGGTGTCAGCAGTTCGCTGGCCGTGACTTGTTGCGCAATGTCCGGCATGTAATGTGCCAGCGTGGCCAGCGTTGTTTGCAGAAACGCGTTTTTCTGTTCGTCGGTCCAGCCGCCGTCGAGCTTATACGGCGCGTACTGGACAACCGCCGACAGCACGTGCCCGCCCTCTGGCGCAAGCGAGTTGTCGCGCACGGTCGGGAACGATATCTCCAGAACCGGGTTCGCGGAAAAGTTGCCGTACTTGGCCGGATTGAAGGCCTTCTCGACGTAATTGGCATCAGGCGCAATGACGAGGCGCTCAGCGTAGTCTTCCAGCTTGAAGTTCTGGATTGTCGGCAAACGCGCCAGCGCGAGGTGCAGCTTCGCCGCATTGCCGCGCATGCGAATGTTGCTGACACGCTGCGTGAACCCCGTTTCGACATGGCGACTGCCGACAAGCTCCAGCACGGTGCGTTGCGGATCAATACCCGAGATTACTGTGAGCGATTCGTAGCTATCGCCGCTTGCCGTCTCTACGCCGACAGCGCGACCGTTCTCGACGACAATCCGGCGCACCGGGGTGTGCGTTCGAATGGTCACTCCCAGCGCTGTCGCGCGTTCTGCCAGTGCGGCAGTAACCGCGCCCATGCCGCCCGTTGCGCTGGAAATCCGGCCCCCGCCTGCAGCGATACGATACAGATACGTCAGTACGGTATTCGGCGAACGCGGACCCAGGTGCGTGCCGAGTATCGCATCGACGCTGAGCAGCCCTTTCAACAGCGGGCTGGCGAAGCACTCCTCGAGTTCGTCATAAATATTCATGCCGATAATGCGCAGGAACTCGCGCATGTTGTCGCGGCCCAGGCGGCGCAGATCGAAACCGAGTTTCGCCAGCGCGAGCAGGTCGCGCCTGTCGCGGGTACCTAGCCGTGGCGGCGTCTTTAACAACTGCTTGTTGAGTAACGCCGCGAAACGCTGCATGCGTTCATGGAACTTGCGGAAGGCGTCACGATCGGCATCGCTGACTCCCTGCACATCATTACCGCGCAGTCGGACGTGCTGGCCGTGCGGATCGAGCGCGATGCTGGCCATGTCATCGCTGGCCAGATTGAGTTTCAGGTCCAGTTCGCGAATAACGGCGGGCTGCAAGCCGTACATGAGGTGCGCACAACTCGATACTGACAAGCCCTTGGCAAACGGCTCGGTAACGGCAGCGCCGCCAACCACGTCACGCGCTTCCAGCACGAGCACGTCGCGGCCCGCCTTCGCCAGCATGGCCGCGCAGACGAGGCCGTTGTGGCCGGCACCGATAACGATGGCGTCGAATTGCTCAGTCATCGCCGAAGTTCTCCGGAACCGTATTGCCGCGTTTCAGGTCGGCCAGTATTTCGCGAGCTGCATTGGCGCCCGGTGCTGCCATGACGCCGCCACCCGGATGCGTGCTGGAGCCACACATGTACAGGCCGGATACCGGGCCGCGATACTGCGCGTAGCCGGGAACAGGGCGATTGAACAGCAGCTGATCCATGGTCAGCTCGCCGTGGAAAATATTGCCCTCGGTGATGCCGGCTTCGTTTTCGATTTCGCGCGGCGTGCGTATCTCGGCATGCAGGATCAGGTCTTTGAAATCGGGACTGTAGTTCGCGATCTGGTTAATCACCGTCTCGCCGAACGCATCGCGCTCTTCATCCGTCCAGTCACGACCTTCGACCTTGGCCGGGCAGTACTGCACGAAGCAGCTCATGAAGTGCTTGCCTGGCGGTGCCATCGTCGGATCGGTAACGGTCGGGATCACCATGTCAATGTAGGGATCCTTCGACCAGGTGCCATCTTTCCAGTCGTCGTAGGCGCGCTCCATGCGTGCCATCGAGTCGACAAAATGCATATCGCCATCAAGCAGCGAACTGCCTTTCGGCAGCGCGGGAAAACTGGGCATGCCGTCCAGCGCGATATTCACCTTGCCGGACGAACCGCGAATCTTGAAATTCTTCACGCGCTGGTAAAACGCATCCGGCAAATCGCTCTTGTCCATGCACTTCAGGAATGTGCGTTTTACGTCCATGCCGGAGACAACGATTGGCGCGTCGACCTCCTCACCATTCGTTAACGCTACGCCGCGAATCTTGCCGTTGCTGACGCGAATCTGTTCGACCCCGGCGTCGGTACGCAGCGTGCCGCCGTAGCCCTGGAAGGCGCCAGCGATAGCCTTCGCGACAGCGCCCATGCCGCCGCGCGCGTAGCCCCAGGCGCCCACGTTGCCATCGACATCACCCATGTAGTGATGCAACAGCACGTAGGCGGTGCCCGGTGAATGAATACCCAGCGCAGTGCCAATAATGCCGCTGCCGGACAGGGCGGCCTTGATGACGTCGGTCTCGAAGTATTCGTCCAGGTATTCGGCAACACTCATCGTCCAGAAACGAATCGTGTCGTACATGCGGTCTTCACCCATCTCGAGGAACTTGCTGCCAAGATGAATCAGCTCGCGAATGTCGCGCGGCTTGAACGACGTCGGATCCGGCGGCGTGCGCAGCAGCGTGTCCCGAATGAACCGGCACTGGCGCATAACGTCGGCGGAGTAACGGTGGTAGGCATCGGCATCGTGTTTTGAGAAACGCGCGTACTCGCGATGCTTGACCTCGCTGTCCCAGTACGAGCCGAGATAGTCGCCGTTTTCCATGAACGTAACGCCGCCACCGTAAGGCGTTACCTGCAGCCCGTGGCGATGCAATTCCAGCGCGCGAAACAGTTCCGGCCGCAGCAGGGAACAAACATAGGAGCAGTTCGAGTAGATCCAGTCCTTGTACAGGTTGCGACTGACGGTGGCGCCACCAATGTAGTCGTTTTTCTCGACACACAGCACGTCGAGACCGGACTTTGCCAGGAACGCTGCAGTCGTCAGGCCGTTATGGCCTGCGCCGACGACAATTGCGTCGTAACTCTTCATGGCGGGAATTTACTCCAGTCTGGCCCGCGCGGGATCGCGCCAGCCTGCGATGATACGCGAGTCGTCAAACGGCTTCCTGCAGTTGTTGCAGAATCCATTCAATGTAACGTGCCTGCATTTGTTCGTAGGCAGAGAACGGGCCGGGTTGATAGTACTTCGATTGCACGCCCATCCAGTTGTTGACGATGATGCGTTCATCCGCCTGGGTCGTGATATCCCAAAGCCAGGTCAGCTCGTTAACATCGTAGTCCCTGCCCTCTGCCGCGTCGCCACGCACGAGCCAGTAAATCTCGCAACGGCTGTGCCCGGCATCGACCGGGGTAAAAACGTAAGCCACAACGTGGTCGCTGTAGGCAAGCAGGTAGGAAAACGGCCCGATGGTGAAGTCTGACGCGCCGCCGTCGTAGCCCGTCAGCCTGCCCAGCAGCGGCGCCAGCGGGGCGCCGTCGCGGCTGCCGGTCTGGTAGCCATCGAACAGCGCGGTGCGGCTGTAGCCATAGCCCTGCTGGCCGGGGACCGCCTGCGTATCCATGGAATCGAAACGGATTTCCTCCAACCCACAGGCCGCCATGCGTTCGCGCATCGCGGCCTGTACGCGCGGCCGCTTGGCCGGGTCGAGCATGAGCGTGTGCATGCGCGCGTACTCCGGGTGCGCGGTCGCACAGTGATAACACTCCTGGTAATTCTCAATCGCGAGCTTCCAGTTAGCCGCGAAATCGTAGCTCTTTGCTGCTGCGACTTTCAGCGTTTCGAAGCCGAACATGGCGAACGGCACCGCGAGATCACGACGCGCTGCGGCAAGCGACGGCGGGTCGTCGCTTAAACAAATCATTATCAGGCCACCGAGTATCTCGATTGATACCGGGTGCAGCGAATAGCTGCTCTTGTCGAAGTCTTCCGGCATGCTGCGCGCAGCGATAAGCCTGCCATCGCTGTCGTACATCCAGCCGTGGTAGGGACACTCAAACTTGCGCGCATTGCCGCTCTTCTGGAGGCAGACCAGCGAGCCGCGGTGTCGGCAAACATTGGCATGCGCTTTCAGCTCGCCGGACTGCGTTCGCACGATAATGGCCGATTCCCTGGCGACCTTAACGACCTTGTAGTCACCAGGGTTTGGCAATTCAGAAACGTGCCCGGCCAGCACCCAGTTGCGCGTAATAATCGAAGCAAGCTCGAGCTCGTAGACGTCGGGGTCAGTATAAAATCGCTGCTCGAGCGACCAGCCGGGACGCTGGTCTCGAATCAATTCCTGAATAGTGCGCTGGTCGGTCATTTGGCCGCCAACACTACCGACTGAACAGGCGCCGGACAAGCGTGCCGCGACGACTTGATGGGTCTCAGGGACTGACCAGGGCCAGGCTTATTTCGGCGTGCGCTTTTTCCATCATCTGTTCCAGTTCATCGGCGGGTAACGGCTTGCTGTACAAATAGCCCTGGATCTGGTTACAGCCGTGATCGCGCAGGAACTCAAGCTGCTCGGCGATTTCAACGCCTTCTGCAACGACATTCAGGTTCAGGCGCCTTGCCATCGCGAGAATGGCGGCGCAGATCGCCGCGTCGTCGCCGTCTACATGCAGGTCTTTCACAAACGACCGGTCGATCTTCAGGGTATCGATCGGAAACCGCCTGAGATAACTCAGCGAAGAGTAACCCGTGCCGAAGTCGTCAATTGAAATCTTGAGCCCCAGCTCCTTGAATTCGTTCAGACAGGCGATGGTTGAATCGATGTCGCGCATCAACAGGCTTTCAGTAATCTCGAGCTCGAGCAGACCGGCGTCAACAGAATTTGCGTCGAGGGCATTGGTCACCGTTTCGATCAGCTCGTCCGTATAAATCTGTTCGCTGGACACATTCACGGACACTGGAATGTCCTGTAGCGACGTATTGCGCCAGCTTGCGATCTGGCGACAGGCTTCGCGCACAACAAACGCACCAATCGGCACGATGAGTCCACATTCCTCGGCAACGGGAATGAACTCTGCCGGTGAAATAAAGCCGCGCTCCGGATGCTGCCAGCGAATGAGCGCTTCCAGGCCAACAACGTTCCAGGTTTGCACGTCTACCTTTGGCTGGTAGTGCAATGTGAAATGACCGGCACCTGTCGCTTCGCGCAATTCGTTCTCGAGATCGAGCCGATTAACAGATTGAATGCGCATGGTGTCGGTGAAGAACCGATGCGTATTGCGGCCGGATGATTTCGCACGGTACAGCGCAGAGTCTGCGTTCATCAACAACGCTTCGCTGCTGTCGCCGTCCTGCGGGTACATCGTGATGCCGATACTCGGCGTTACAACGAGTCGATGCCCCTCACAAGTCATTGGCCGACTCAATGCAGTAACCACTGACTTCGCTGCGGCCGAAGCGTCGTCCGGACTGCGCACACCCCGCAGCAGCACGACAAACTCATCACCACCGAGGCGCGCGACTTCCACCGAGCCAAGACTCTGATAGTTGGCCGTGCACTTTTGCAGGCGTTTGCCCACGAGACGCAACAGCGAGTCGCCGATCGAATGGCCCAGCGTATCGTTGATGCGCTTGAAGCGATCGAGGTCAACGAACAGCACTGCAAACTGGCCGCCCTCCCGCGCTTCATCGAGAATGGCGTCGTCCAGAATCTTCTGGAACAGCTGACGATTCGGCAGGCCGGTCAGGCCGTCGTAGTAGGCGAGATCGTAGATACGGTCTTCGTTCTCCTTGCGCGACGTAACGTTGCGGACAATCGCGATGGCGGTATTGTGGTCGCGGCTGACGACACGCGTCTCAAGATGGGTATTTCCATCGTCAATGGTGTGCTCACTGATCTGCGGCTGCCCGCTCGCGAGCGCCGTGACAACATTCTGTTTCAGCTGGTCGCGACAGTCTTCCGGAAAAATATCGACAAAAGAACCGGTTGAGACAAGATCCGCGACCGTTGGCTGACCGGTGCGCGTGTCTTCGAGAGTGCTGTGCAACTCACCTTCCGCATTCAGAATGAATATCTTGTCCGGCATTGCCCTGACGAGCCCCTTGATCTCGTTCAACGCCGCGCTCGCGCGCAGCACGAAGCGCACCCGGTGCGGTACGGTAGTCCACGCAATCGGTTTGCTGACGAAGTCCGTTGCACCCGCGTCGTAGGCCTGCTGGATTGATTCCGGGTCGTCGCGGCCGGTCATGATGAAGATCGGCGTATCCCGCAGTTCATCGAGCATGCGAATTCGCTGGCACACGGTATAGCCGTCGACGTAGGGCATCTCGACATCGAGCAGCACAACATCGGGCCGGCATTCCGCGAACCGCTCGAGCGCCATGCGGCCATCGCTGGCCTCTTCCACGCGAAAGCCTGCCTGTTCCAGCACCTGGCCCATGATTGTGCGAACCGTGGCATCGTCATCAGCAACGAGCGCCAGCGGTGATTGATTCTTTAGCCCGGGTAGATTCATTTTGCCAGCGCCTGAATTTCTGTGCGGAGGGCTTCTACCACGCGCTCGTATTCATGTTCGAGGCGTTCCCTGTAGTCCGCGATCCCTGAGAGATCCTGCGCTCGCGCTTTTGCTTCCAGCGTTTTGCAGATATCCGCAAAGCGGGTTGCGCCAACGTTGATACTGCTCGACTTCAATGCATGTGCCGCCTCCCGAATCCCTTCAGGACTTTTCGAGCTGATGGCATTGGCCAGGCGCTCCTTGTTGGCACCTGAGCTGTCGAGATAAATGCTGATAACCTTTTCGACAAGGTTGGGCGCACCAGGCTGCTGCAGCGACATCAGGACATCAAGTGCGGTGCGATCCAGTGGATCACCGCTGAATTCATCTGCGGTATCGCTCCCGGAATCTTCGGCATGCGGCGCCGTCGTGCCGTCGTTGGCGCGCAGGTAAACGGACAGCACCGCGTGCAACTGCTCCATCGTGAAGGGCTTGGCAAGGTAGTCGTTCATGCCTGCCGCCAGGCACTGCTCGCGGTCACCGGTCATCGCATTTGCGGTCAGTGCAACGATCGGTACAGCCGGCTTGCCCGCGTTTTTCTCAAGCGAGCGTATGCGCCGGGTTGCCGCGAGGCCGTCGAGCACCGGCATCTGGCAATCCATTAATATCACGTCGAAGCGCTGCCGATTCGCGGCTTCCGCAGCTGCCTCGCCATCGGCAACCACGACAACCCGAACGCTCAGCGAATCCAGCATGCCCAGGGCCACCGCCTGGTTGACCGGGTTGTCCTCGGCGAGCAGGACACTGCCCGACAATGCCCGCAGTGTTGTCACGCCGGGCTGCACGATACTTTGCGTCAGGTCGTAGCCGCCGAGCACCACCGACAGGGCGTCGTACAGCTGGCCCTGGCGAATTGGCTTCGTCAACTGCCCGGAAATGCGCAGCTCGTTCATCACGTCTTCACTTGCCGGCGTTGCAACCGAACTTAGAATAACCAACGGCACATCCGTGTATTGCTTGTATTCGCGAATCTGGCGGGCCAGCTGCAGGCCATCGACACGCGGCATGTGCATGTCGAGAATGACGAGATCGTAGGGTTGTTTGTCAATCAGAGAGATATCAAGACGCTTGAGTGCATCATCGGCATCGCATGCGCTTTCGCAATGCGCGCGCCAGCCGCCGAGCTGCTGCTCGAGAATCTCCCGATTCGTCGAGTTGTCATCGACAACGAGAATGCGTTTACCGGCCACTGACTTCAGATGCCGATCGCCGCGCAGGCCGGACGATTCGCCATGCGGCATGCGCACGGTAAAGTAAAAGCGCGAACCAAACCCGGGTTTGCTCTCGAGGTTTACGGCACCGCCCATCAGGTTCACAAGCTGGCGACAGATCGCGAGGCCCAGTCCGGTGCCGCCGTACATACGCGTTGTCGAACCGTCTTCCTGGGCGAACGATTCGAAGATCAGTCTCTGGCTGTCGCGCTTGATACCGACGCCAGTGTCAATGACTTCGAACTGTACGTCGACGCCATCTTCGTCGCTGTGGACTGCGGCCGCGCGCACCACAACCTCACCACGGTTCGTAAACTTGATCGCGTTCGCGATCAGGTTCGTCAGCACCTGGCGAATGCGCACCGGGTCGCCCCGCAGGCTCGTATGCAGTTCGGGGGCGACATCGTTGATCAGCTCCAGGCCTTTCTTGTGCGCCTGCGAGGCCAGCGTGTCGACGGTTTCTTCGATCAGGCTGCCAACGTTTATGTCGCGCTCTTCGAGCTCCATCTTGCCCGCTTCAATCTTGGAGAAATCCAGGATGTCATTGATGATCGCGAGCAAGCCCTCTGCCGAGGTGTAGATCGTGTCTGCGAAGCGCCGTTGCTCAAAATCCAGCGTGGTATTGCGCAGCAACTCGGTCATGCCCAGCACACCATTCATCGGCGTGCGGATCTCGTGACTCATCCGCGCCAGAAAATCGCTCTTTGCACGTGACGCCTCCACGGCCACGTCGCGCGTAGCTTCAAGCTCGCACTGCGCAAGGTGCAGGTTCGTCGTCATCTCGTCGAACTCGCGGGCGAGCGCACCGATTTCATCCGAACGATCCCTTTCTACTTCGACGTTCAGGTCACCGGTTTTACGGATTTGCGCCATGCTTTCCGACAGAACATTCACCGGGCGCACAATCAGGTAGCGCATTGCAACCAGGCCGACAATCAGGAAGATGATGGTAACGACACAGATCAGCAGCATCGCGGCGCTGATTGCATTGGAGCCGATGGCCGTGATGAACGGTGGCAAACTCACCTCACTGACGGCGATCGGTCTGCCGGTCAAGTCAAGGAGGATGTCGTGGCCCACCACCATGTTATCGACGCGATGGACATGGCGCAGTTCGCCGGCAAGTGTCATGTGGCGCAATTCTTCGACTGAATGACCAAGTACCGGATGCTCGTTGATTGGGACGAACAGGGCATCCGCGGAGGCGCGCTTGGCCAAGTCGCTGATAAAGTCGTCACGCACGTGGCGGCCGATAATGAATGTGCCAACGGCCGGTCCTTCGGCATACGTGGTCAGCACGGGCGCCGCCGCAATCATCATCGGTCCGTCGCGCGACTGCAGCATGCCGCTCATGCTTTCCTGGTCCGGCCGGAACTGGAACAGTGGATGTGATGGTGAGAGTGGCACGAGAAAAAGTTCTGCGGCGTTGACGGGCGCGCCACCCGGGATCTCGGTGTTGGTGCTCCAGATCAGCTCACCCTCGTTGTTGAGAATCAGCACGACGTGCACACCGATGGTGCGCCAGTAGGCAGGATCCAGGTTGTCCCGAACGTAGTTTTCGTTGCGATCAAGAACAAAGTTGTAGGTGTCGTTCCAGTGCGCGTACTCGACGAGCATCGTTTCGAAGATCAGGCGCTCCGAATCCATCACACGGTTAACGCGTTCTATCGCATCCAGCGTTGCGTCAGCTTCAAACTCTTCGAAGGCGGGGAAAACGGTGTGACTGATCGCGGCGTAGGAGCCTAGCGCCAGGCAGGTGCCAAGCAGTGCGAAGTACAGGGCAATTTTTTTAGTTAGCGACATTGCTCATCCAGTAGCGGAGCGGCGCACGAACTCCGGCCAGGCACTTGGCACGCACGACGCCCGGAATCCTTCCCGGACCTAAGTTATCGGCATGTCGAACAGGCTCTTGAGCGGTCGTTGAGTAACTTTTTTTATATGGGCTGATTTTACCATTCGATGGGATGTGGCGATCCCGGCGAGCATGCCTGGCAGGCCCTGCGCGGGTCGCAGGCCAGGCCGCGACGGCCTGCGGTATGCCGGTGTAAGCCTTTGAAAGATAGTGTAGTATTGCGCATTTTGCGCTGCAGCTTATGCCCACAGAACCCGTCACCACCACCCCGCAAGGCTACACTGACCTGCGGCGCGCACTCGGCTCCTTCGCCACCGGCGTCACCGTCGTGACCTGCTGCGATGCCGAAGGCCGGCCCTGCGGCATCACGGTAAACAGCTTCAGCTCCGTGTCCCTCGATCCGCCGCTCGTCCTGTGGAATATCTCCCGCGTTTCGAACTCACTGGAAGCGTTCCTGAACGCGGGTAAATTCGTTATCAACATCCTGGCGGCACATCAGCAGGACGCAGCTGCGCATTTCGCGAAATCGGACCATCGCCTGTTTGATAAAGTTGACTACGTCAAAGGACCGGAAGACGTACCGCTACTGCCAGGAACGCTTGGGCACTTCGAATGCAGCTCGCACCAGGTCTACGATGGCGGCGACCACTACATCATTGTGGGCAGGATCGATCGTTTCAGTTGCAGTGCCGGTGAGCCCCTGCTGTTTTATGCGGGTCGCTACGCAGCGTTAGCCAAACCCGCCTGAGTATTGTCCTGTCGGTCGCTGCCTGGCGCCCGGCACAGCAAAGAGGAAACACCATGGATTTTGATTGGCCGCAAATCTGGTTCAACCTGATTCATCTTGGCATTGCCTACGCCCTGGCATTGCCCGTTGGCTGGGATCGCGAATCCGCGCACCAGGGTATCGGCCTGCGTACGTTTCCGCTGGTCGCCGTCGCCGCCTGCGGCTATATGCTCGTCGGCCTTTCCGCACTGACTTCAACGGATGCTGAGGCACGCGTTATGCAGGGACTGATCACGGGCATCGGTTTTATCGGTGGCGGCGCCATCCTGAAGAACAAAGGCAGCGTCAGCGGCACGGCAACCGCCGCGACAATCTGGATTACCGGCCTGATCGGCATGGCGGTGGCACTGGATCGCTACGAGGTCGCCCTGCTCATGTCGATTATCAGCTTCATCACCCTGCGCTATGTCCGCTTTCTGAAGCAAAACCCCGACGAAGAAAAACAAGGCAACTAGCGGCGCCACCCGGCCTGCTATTGCTGTGGTATTGCGGCAGGGAGTTCTGCTGGCCAGAATGTGCGTCGCCGGCCTGGCAAAGAGCACCCCGTAAAGAGGGTTATGACCGGGTTTAGCCGGCAAAGAATCGGCTTTTTGCGTAGAATCTGGCGCTCTGTGCGAGCCCCGGCTGCGACGCCATTGCCGTAGCATCTGCCGGCGCGACCCGCTGGCAAAGCAATACGAGACAAGGATCTATCGTATGAGCACGAAATCTCGCCTTCATATACCGCGCCCATCAGCGCGACCGGGTGACAAGCCCGATTTTAGCTACCTGCAGCTGTCCGCTGCCGGCGAAATTGAGCGGCCACCGGTCGATGTGCCGGTGCGCGATATCGATCACCTGAGTCTTGGCCTCGTCCGCGTCCTCGATGATGACCATAAAGCCAAGGGGTCCTGGAATCCCGGCATCGATCCGGCTGAGCTGCAGGTCGCGCTGCGCTGGATGTTGCTGACGCGGCTGTTTGACGAGCGCATGTTCCAGATCCAGCGGCAGGGCCGCATTTCTTTTTACATTCAGTCGCTCGGCGAAGAAGCGATCTCCATCGCGCAGGGCATGGCGCTGCGTCCGGGTGACATGTGTTTCCCGCACTATCGCAACCAGGGCCTCTTTTTGTATCGCGGCGTCAAGCTGGTCGAGCTGATGTGCCAGTGCCTGTCCAACACGCAGGACATGTGCAAAGGCCGGCAAATGCCGATCATGTACCACAGCAAGAACGCCAACATGTTTTCGATCTCCGGCAACCTCGGCACGCAGTACCCGCACGCCGTGGGCTGGGCGATGGCGTCTGCGATCAAGGGCGAAGACCACATCGCCGCAAGCTGGGTGGGTGACGGCAGCACGGCCGAGGCAGACTTTCATCACGCGATCACCTTCGCGGCCGTGTACCAGGCGCCGGTCATCCTGAATATCGTTAACAACCAGTGGGCGATTTCGACGTTCCAGGGTTTTGCCGGTGGCGAACGTCGCACGTTTGCGGCGCGCGGCCTTGGCCTTGGCATCCCCGGCGTTCGCGTCGATGGCAACGATCTGCTCGCGGTGTACGCGGTAACGCTCTGGGCGGCAGAACGAGCACGCCGCGGTGGTGGCCCGACGATTATTGAACACGTGACCTACCGTGGCGGCGCGCATTCGACGAGTGACGACCCGACCAAGTACCGGCCAAAAGACGAGTGGTCCGCGTTCCCGCTGGGCGATCCGCTCGAACGGCTGAAGCAGCACCTGATCACCGAAGGCCGCTGGTCCGACAAGGAACACAAGGCCCTCGAAGACGAGCTGCGCGCAGAAGTGACGGCCGCGTGGAAGCAAGCGCAGAAGGCCGGCACGATGACTGAAGGTCCCTTTATCGATCCTGCCTCGATGTTCGACGATGTATATGCCGAAACACCAGCGCATCTCGAATTGCAGCGCAAGCAGATGCTGGCACTGGAGGACTGAGCGATGGCACAGATGAACATGATCCAGGCCATCCGCTCGGCGCTCGACGTCGTGATGCACAAGGATCCGACTGTCGTGATTCTGGGCGAAGATGTCGGTTACTTCGGCGGCGTGTTCCGCTGCACGGACGGGCTGCAAAGAAAATACGGCGAGCATCGCGTCATCGACGCGCCGATTGCGGAAGGCGGCATCATCGGTGCGGCAATCGGTATGGGCGTTAACGGCCTGCGGCCGGTTGCTGAAATCCAGTTCGCGGACTACATCTATCCGGGCTTCGACCAGGTTGTCAGCGAACTGGCGCGCCTGCGTTATCGCACGGCCGGCGACCTGACATCTCCGGTCACGATTCGCACGCCCTGCGGCGGCGGTATTCGCGGCGGTCAGACTCACTCGCAGTCACCGGAAGGTATTTTCACGCACATCAGCGGCATCAAGACGGTCATGCCGTCGAACCCTTACGACGCGAAGGGTTTGCTGATCAGTTCGATTGAATCCGACGATCCGATCATCTTTTTTGAACCAAAACGCATTTACAACGGGCCGTTCGACGGCGACCCGGAGAAAGCCGCAGTGTCCTGGGCATCGCATCCGAAAGGTGAAGTGCCGGATGGCTATTACACCGTCCCGCTCGGCAAAGCCGAAGTGGTAACCGAAGGTGAAGATCTGACGATCATTACTTACGGCACGCTGGTGCACGTTGCGCAGGCGGCCGCAAAACTGACCGGCATCGACGCCGAAGTGATTGATGTGCGCACGCTGGCACCACTTGATGTCGAGACGCTCACAAAGTCTGTCAACAAAACCGGTCGCTGCCTGATCGCGCACGAGGCCACCCGCTTCAGCGGCTACGGCGCCGAACTGTGCGCAACGATCCAGGAAGAATGCTTCTGGAACCTTGAAGCTCCGATCGAACGGGTCGGCGGTTGGGACACGCCCTATCCGCACGCGTTCGAGTGGCAATATTTCCCCGGACAAAAACGCATCGCTGCCGGGATTCGCAATGTGATGGAGGCGGGATGAGCGAGTACATCTTCAAGTTGCCGGATCTCGGCGAAGGCACCGTCGAATCCGAAATCGGCGAGTGGCATATCAAGGTTGGCGACACCGTGGCCGAGGAAGACATTGTCGGCACCATGATGACCGACAAGGCGGCGGTTGAGCTGTCGTCGCCGGTCTCGGGCAAAGTGGTGAAGCTGGCCGGTGAACCTGGCGACATGATTGCCGTCGGCGCGCCGCTCGTCGTTTTCGAGACGGAGGCGTCTGCGAAGGCCGCAAAAGCAGAGGCGCCTGCGGCAGCCGCCTCAGAACCTAAAGTCCCGGCGGCGCCAGCCGCGACCAAAAACAAAAAACCAGCCGCCCAGTCAGCAGCTGACACCGGCAGCCGCGTCGTGACGTCGCCGGCGATTCGGCGTCGTGCAAAAGAAGCCGGCGTCGATCTTGCGCAGGTACCCGGCAGTGGTCCCGGCGGCCGCGTCGTTCGCGAGGATTTCGATTCTTATCTCGAACAGCAAGGCAAAGCACAGGCGCCGGTCGCCCCCACGCGCGAATCCAAAGAAATCAAGGTCATCGGCCTGCGCCGCATGATTGCTGAACGCATGACCCAGGCGAAACGGGAGATCCCGCATTTCGCTTACGTCGAAGAAATCGACATTACCGAACTTGAGGCCCTGCGCAAGCATCTGAATTCGGTGCGTGACTCCAGCAAGCGCCTCACCTTGCTGCCGTTCCTGTCGATAGCGCTGATCCGCGCGCTCGACAAATTTCCGCAATGCAACGCGACCTATGACAAGGAACGCAACGTCATCATCCAGCACGGCGCGGTGCATCTAGGCATCGCCACGCAGACGCCGGACGGGCTTAAAGTACCGGTGGTGAAGAACGCACAACAGTTAACCATCGATCAGCTGTCCGATGAAATCCGTCGCGTGTCAGACGCAGCGCGGAACAATACGATTCGCCGCGACGAGCTGTCGGGCTCGACTATCACGATCACAAGTCTCGGCAAGCTGGGAGGCATCGTCACAACGCCCGTCATCAACATGCCGGAAGTCGGCATCATCGGCGTCAATCGGGCAATTGAAAAGCCGGTGGTTGTGAATGGCCAGATTGCCGTGCGCCTGATGATGAACCTGTCATCGTCTTTCGATCATCGCTTCGTCGACGGTTATGACGCTGCGGAGATGATCCAGAGCATTCGCCAAATGCTGGAGCATCCTGCGACTATCTTTATGCCTGGATGATGAGGCAGTTGCCGCTATGACCTGGCGCATCGCTCGTCAATAAAAGCGAGCGTGCCCAGATTCCTGATAGTGACCGCATCTCCACGGCACCGCGACCACGACGCGCAAAAGACTCTGCGAGCAGTTCAATCGTTGGGCAAAGGGGTTTGTGAAAACTGCACGGGCGTTTTCATGATGACTTCGCGATGCGGGTACGGAATCTTGATGTCGTTCTCTTTGAACACATCCCAAAGCGCCAGCAAGACTATGCCTCGAATGTTCGTTAAGCCTTTTTGCGGATCCCGAATCCAGAATCTCAGCAGGTAATTGACGGACGAGTCTCCGAACTCGGTCATCCAGCACACCGGCGGGTTCCTGCTTGAATCGACACGATCAACCTTGCCGGTTGCCTCGATCGCCAGCCGCGAGACTTCGTGGGGATCGGCGTCATACGAAACACCGAATGGCACATCCAGCCGCACGTACTCGTCAGAAAACGACCAGTTGATAACCTCGCGAGTAATGAAATCCTCGTTCGGTATCAGGAACTCGCGACCGTCGCGGGTCACAACCGACACGAAGCGCGCACGCAGTTCACGTATCCAGCCGAATGTCTCACCGAGAGAGATCGTGTCGCCCGGTTTGATCGACTGGTCGAGCAGAATGATGATGCCGGAGATAAAGTTCGAGACGACCTTCTGCAGACCAAAGCCGATACCGACACCAACCGCACCGGAAAGAACAGTGAGGGCTGTCAGGTTGATACCCAGACTCGACATCGCGGTGAGAATCGCAAACACCAGCAATGCAATGCGCAGGATCTTGCCGATCAAGACACGCAGTGATGGCGTCAGTTCGTCAATTTGCTGAACGCGGCGGTCGAGGAAATTGCCGATAGTGAGCGCCAGCCAGAGCATGACGCCCAGAAACACGACGCCCTTAATGAGGCCTAGTAGCGTCAGCGGCTCGTCACCGACACTGAAAAGCTGCGTACCACCGAGCATGTTGGCGACGTCGTCAGCAACGCCAAAAACCAGCAGGGCGACGTAGGCCCACGCAATAATCGTGAAGGCTTTTCCCAGTGCGCGACTGCGCATCACCTGCGAGACCAGCGAAATCACCAGCCACGCGCCGGACAGGACCATCGATATGTAGATCAGGTTGTTCGATGCCGGCGCGCCAATAACGTCGGTCGCGACATAGGCAACGGCTAGCAACAGCACAAAGAACAGCCAGCGCAGCCGCCGCAACAGGGCAACAACAAAGCGCAGCACGCCGGGCATTTTCTTGATTTTCCGTGCCTGTTCTTCGAGCAGGGGCTCGATCCGCTTGGCCAGCAGGTGCGCCGGGAAAAACAGCAGGATAATTACGCCAAGCTGAACGTATACCGCGCTTTGGCTGAGATAGGCGACTGCCGAGTTGATAAATTCAGTGACGAAAGGGACGATCTGTTCCAATTTTCTATCCTGTGACGAGGCTCGCGCTGTGAACGCGGCCAAGTATATCAGCGATGTGTCGCAAACCGGGCAGGTTCAGTCTTCAGACCAGGCTGCCGCCTCGTTTACCGCATCGACATCGTGTGGAAAATTCAATGCAAGCTCGGCGCGCTGCAGCGCGACCCGCGACATGCGTCGCGCCGCCTGTGCCAGGTTGTCATGACTGAGTGCGGCAATTGCTTTCAGGGCCTTTTGCGCCCGTATCTGAACTTCGACGGTTGCTGCGCCATCCCGCACCATGGGACGAAATGCATCGTCCAGCAGTTCACGGCTGGAGAGCAGTGGTACGTTAACGCGATCAAACTTCACTTCAGTTTTCTCGTTTTCGCCCAGCGGCTCCGCCAGCGCACTGAAAAGTCGTATGAACGAACCCATTATCTCGATGGCTGTGCCCGGATCGTTGACGGCAGGTGACAGTGCGCGACTGGCTATCTCGGAAAGCGCGATCAGGCCGAAGCGAGGATCGTCGTCATAGATTCGCTTGCGCCCGAGATCGAACGCAGCTCGCACGGCTGAAATATCGGGTTCTCCCTGCCCCGCTGCGCCTTGCTCGATATAGGCGAGCGCCCGGCCCGGTGACACAAGAGTGCCGGGCACGGCGGCCAGCCAGATCTGCAGGTCGTTGGACTTGGCACAACTTTGTAGAGATTCCATATTTATGTGCCGCACGTAACCGACCGATTCTGCCTCGACACGAACGCCCGACGCCTGCCTGCTGGTCGCCGGCTTGCCGCCCATCGCCGGCTTCAGGCGACGTTGTTGCAGAGCCAGCATTGCGGCCCTCTCGACCTTGTCAATGGTCGTGCCGATTCGCCCGAGCCGCGCGATCCAGTCAACCCAGCGAACGAAAGTCAGCACGACCCAGGTAAGCACCGCGATGGTCATCACAAAAAGTGTGAAGTTGCCGCCGCGATGGAAGAAACCGTTCTTCAGGGCAACCAGCGCGACAATCGTAAAGATAAAGGCGCCCATGAAAATTGACAGGGCATTCTTTGAGACGTCGTCGGCAATCAGCAATGAGAACGCGCGCGGAGTCGCCGTACTTGCTGCCGATGCATAGGCCGAGACCATCGAGGCAACGGCGAGGGTGGCAATGACCAACATGCTCGACGCGGTGATTGACAGCAATACCTGGATGGAATCAGGTTGAACTTCCGGCAGGCTATCGGCGATGGCCATGCCATCTGCAACTTTTGCCAGCAGCGCCGCACCAACTGACAGCAGGCAAAACGCCAGCGGGCGAACCCACAGGCGTTCGCGCAAACGATTGGTCAGAAAAACGAAGCGATCCCACATGGATGAAGTCCTGCTCGACAGTACAGTTGCGACGTAAGGCGGCCAACAGGGTTGGCTGCGCGGATTAACCTGATGGAAATTGCCGTAAGCTAAGGTAAGCAATTTCGCAACAAGATAATTGAAATCGGCTCGGCAGGTTGCCGGGCCGCACGGAGTGTAACATCAGCGACGCAGCCGGTGCGCAGGGTTGGGCCCGGAGAAAAGCTGGCTCAGCGTAGGCGAATATAGGCGCCGACGTCGTCACCACCAATTTCTGTCTCCGTCGAGTCGCGGTTGCGATCCGGGCCGAAAGAATAGACGAACACATAGCGCTTGCCGGACTGTCTGTCGCAGCGATCCCGAATCCAGTACGGCGAGTTCCACGGATCAATCAGGTAATTTGCGCGCTCTTCGGGGAGCCCCTGGCTCTGCAGCTGCGAAAACTCGCCGTTGAGGAGCCCGGTCTCCTCGTATTGCACAACAAACGTATAGAGTCGCTTGTGCAGATTGCAGTTCGTATTGACGCGACCACTTTCGAAATCGCGACGGATTGCTTCTACCTCATCCTTGGCTGCCTGCAAGGTCGCCGGGTGTACGTCGCGCTGTACGCGGGACGCGGCGCCACAGACAAGGCCCAGCACGATAGTCAGCGCCCAGGCAGACAGCAGCCACAGCGGCAGCGCTCGCGCGGTGCTCGCCGCGGTCCCGGCGGCCGGCTGAATCATCGGCAACAGGCTGAACAGGATGCTGCTGCCGTACATCAACTCAACCCATTCGCCGGAATGGCCCCAGGGGTAAATGTCGTAGAGCAGGTAGGTTGCCAGGAACGATGGAATCAGCCAGGCCGAAGCCGCCACGATACCCATGCTTTTCAAAACTTTGCGGGTTGCGCCAAACGCACCAAGCAGCGGCAAGACAATACCGTAGCCGACTATCGCGAGCGTCAGTACGAGCTTGCGAAAGCCCGTGTCAATGACGTTATGAATGTTCAGCTCTTGCTGGAAATTGTTCTCGAGGAAATAAGCGGGGGGGCGGTAGCCAAATACGCGCTGGCCCCAGGAAAACTCTTCCATCGCCACGAGAAAACAGAAAATTCCGAGGCCGTAGAAATACCAGGGAAAGCCGCCATTCGCTTCGCGGTATTTTTTTGCCGCATTGAACGCCGCGACGCTGCCGAGCAGAAACGCCCAGACGGTCGCCCATTCCATGTACTCGTCTTCCTGGATGCTGATGAAATACAGATCCTCGAAACGACTTTCCAGCACACCGGCATACACCAGCGTGAGCAGAATCAGGGCATTCGCCAACAGGTCAAAGACGATCGGAGTCGGGTTGTTTTTTCGTGGCATGTTCAGTTCCGGCGTCGTCGCGCAGCTAGTACCCGGGTTATTGAAGCGCGCCTGTTACCCGCTATGCAAGCCGGATTGCCGCGCACCGGCGGCTCGGATCAGCGGACAGAGAGGCTTGCGCGCAAACGTGAGTCCTCGAATCAAGGATAAGGATCCTGCCGAATTGCACAATGAGGACTTTTCCCCAGATAACGGCACGGACACTGCTGCTCAGCCCGGTTTGGGCAAGGAATGAGCTGGCAGGATATCGCTATCGGCGAGCGAACTGTGGCAGAGAGTCTGCCGGCCTACTCGAGTTGGCGGGCGGAATCGGCATTATCAGCCAGCGCACTTTGTTCGCGGCAGCCGTAGTACAGATCGAGGTTCGAGTCATACAGCGACGTCTCGATACCCAGCAAGCCCAGTTCAGTGTGGAACAGGTTGTCGTGGGAGGCGGGCGCATCGCTTACGGCCACAGCCTCGCCGAGTCTGCATTCTGGCCGAATCCGCTGATTGCGTGCCTCATCACTACTGAACCAGACGATCATTGGCACCTGCGTCTGTTCATCCGGTGCAAGCCGGTACGGCATGCCGTGCAGATACAGTCCGCTTTCACCAAGCGACTCGCCGTGGTCTGACACATAAATCAGCGACCCGTTGATTCGATCGGACTCGGCAGCCAGCGCGTCAATTGCGCTCGACACGACGTAGTCGGTGTAGAGAATCGTATTGTCGTAAGCGTTGACGATTTCCGCAGTTGTGCAGTCACCAAAATTGGATGAGCGACAGTCAGGCTGGAAGGTCCGGAAACGATCCGGATAACGGCGGAAATAGGCGGGCCCATGGCTGCCAAGCTGATGCAGGACGATCAGCGTGTCCTGCCTGATACCGGGCAGTCGCGCCTGCAGCTCCTTGACCAGGATCTCATCGGTACAGCCGTCCTTGCCACAGTCTGCGTCCAGCGTTGAATGATGCACGTCGTAGTTTTCAACGCGCGCGCAGATGCCTTTGCAGCCATTGCCATTGTCGAGCCACAGCACTTTGTAGCCAGCACGAGCCGCGATATCCAGCAGATTGTCCTCGTAGGCACTCGCTTTGCGATCAAAGTCATCTTTGCTTTCGGCGGCAAACATGCACGGCAGCGACATCGCCGTCGCGGTTCCGCAGGAGTCGACCGTCAGAAAATTGATGTTCTGCGTCTGCAACTGCGGATTGGTAGGCCGCCGGTAGCCGGCAAGACTGAAATTTGCTGCGCGCGCCGTCTCGCCGACAACGAGTACATGCACAGTAGGTTTCGCCGAGTGCGCCAGCACCAGCGCATGTTCGGCGTCCAGTCCGATCTGGCGATACCGGGCAGGCCCTTCGAGTTCGTCACGAATAACCGAGTAGCTTGCCGAGACAATATTGGCGGGCGCGATCAGGTGGCGGATCTCGCGGTGGTTTCGCGCCAGCGAATAGATTTCCTTCTGGCTCAGCAGCAGCGGACCAACGATCATGACGAAGGAAACCAGCAGCGCGACGGTGCGACCGAGCAGCGCTGCGCCAAACCCGCGTTTCCGGAACGGGTAACGCCAGACCAGGATGGCTGGCAGGACCCCGAACAGGAAGACCGTGATCAGCAACGGTAAAGACATCAGGTCATAGGATTCATCAACGTCAGTCTGGATAACATTCGTCAACATGCTGGCGTCGAACAGCACACCGTACTCGGCCGAGAAGTAACCCGCCGCAGAACCCAGAAGCAACGCAAGTGTCAGTATGAAACGAGTCGCGAAACCCACCGCCAGCAGCGAGAGAACCAGGCTGACAAGGCCAATGGTCAGGATGAAGACGCTCAGCATGTACACCGAGGTTGACGCGCCGGTTGGCGGACGCGCCGAGAAGACGACGCTCCAGTAAGCCACGTTGCAGGTAATGACCAGCCAGACACTGACAAGCAGGATCAATGCTTCGGGTCGCTTCAGGAAATTTCGCACAGACAACATCCATGTAATTGGAGAGTGCCTATGCTGGTTCAGAAAACTTAAGGAACGCTTAAGCAGACTGCCTGCGGAGCAATTTGGCGGAAAAGTGAGGACCGGCGCACAGGCCCTGCCAGAAGCGGACCGTATTGGACCATGAATGCGCTGCCCGGCCCGTCAGCAGTCCCGCAACAGCTGCACTTGGGTGCACAGGGCTGCAAACCGCAGCGTCAGAGGCGAGCCGCTTTCTGCAGGACGCTTGGCTCAGATCGCCATTCTGACAATCAATCCCTGGTTCGCCGCGATGCGCCCGTCACACACGTCCGCGTAGATTTTCGCCAGCCCTTCGAGTCCGTCGATATTGCGAAACTCGAGCCAGTCGCGGCTCTTTGCCGCGGTTTGCTGCATGAAGCCCGCAGATTTTTTCGCGAAGCCGTCGGGACCCCAATCCTGCATGCGTTTCTGGATATGCGACGGTGCAAAAAAGAATTTGCTGCGTTCGCGAATGATGCCGCCGCCGTCTTTGGTATCGTCCCAGTGTGTCAGACCCACCTTGATGCAATAGCGCATGTTGTCGCCGAGGTGCGTGTGCAGACGCCCCATCACCTCGCCATTGCCAGCCATGTCGACAATGACAGTCGGGACAGTTGCGTCGATTGCGTCGACATTGTCGTAAGTGACACTTTGCTGGTAAAGACCGAGGTTGTTAACAAAAGCGAGGTTTCGCTTTGAGGTAACTGCAACTGCTGGAGGCGCTTGCGCGTCGTCGTCAATTGCGTAGGCCAGGCCAATACTCGTCTTGCTGGACGCGCTGACGATGACGACCTGTTTCGCGCCGTACCAGTCGTTGTCCTGTAAGGCATCCCACAGGCAGAACGAGGTGATGTACAAGGG
>JBATFU010000346.1:0-2151 GCA_049665065.1 Woeseia sp.
CGCACACTGATGGCGCGACCTGCCTTGACGCCGGAACACGCCTCGATGCGGGCTGTCGGCTACCGGCAGATCTGGGCCTGGCTTGCCGGGCTGACAGACCAGGAGACCGCCACGGCGCGGGCGCTGGCGGCGACGCGCCAGCTGGCGAAGCGGCAAATCACCTGGTTACGCTCGGAACTATCCCTGCATGCCTTTGACCCCCTTGAAGCCGACGCATTTGTCGCCATTACCGACCGCGTTGGCAGTGAATTGGCCAAATAAATTCGGATTCCGGCGCAAACCCCTGTGATAGACTTTTGCGACGCTATGGGCAGTTGTAGCGTTCATTAGGCCGGGTCTTGCCGGCCTGCGACACACAACAATGAATGTAATAACAATAAGGAGGCCGTGAGATGGCCAAAGGGCAATCGCTGCAGGATCCCTTCCTCAATATCTTGCGTAAGGAAAAAGTCCCGGTGTCCATTTACCTCGTGAATGGCATCAAGCTACAGGGCCAGGTCGATTCTTTTGATCAATTTGTGGTGTTACTGAAAAACAGTGTCAATCAAATGGTTTACAAGCACGCGATTTCCACGATCGTGCCGTCACGCAACGTGCGCCTGCCGTTGCCCGACGATGACGGCGGAGACTCTGACGACTAGGCACTGGCAGCACCACGGGCAACTACTGGAGGCCGTGATTGTTTGAGCGGCCCAAGAGTGGCGAACGAGCCATTCTCCTGCACGCGTCGACCGCCGGCGCCCCGGATGAAGCAGAACGCGAAGAGTTTGCCGAACTGGCACGCTCAGCCGGGGCGACGATCGCTGGCACCCTCGTTAGTGCCCGCAAGCACCCCGATCCGCGCTTTTTCATAGGCAAGGGCAAGGTCGCCGAGCTCGCCGCCATCGTGCGCGAGACTGACGCCGAGCTCGTCATCAGTGGCGCGCCACTCAGTCCCAGCCAGGAACGCAATCTCGAACGCGAGCTCAAATGCCGCGTGCTGGATCGTGGCGGCCTGATTCTCGATATCTTTGCGCAGCGCGCGCGCAGTTTCGAAGGCAAGCTGCAGGTCGAGCTGGCGCAACTCGAGCACCTCTCGACGCGGCTTGTACGCGGCTGGACTCACCTCGAGCGCCAGAAGGGCGGTATCGGCCTGCGCGGTCCGGGTGAAACGCAGCTCGAGACTGACCGGCGCCTGCTTGCTGCGCGTATTCGCCAACTCAATATCCGGCTGGAGCATGTCGACAGCCGCCGCTCGATGAATCGCCAGAATCGCATCAATGCAGAAATCCCCACGGTGGCGCTGGTCGGCTACACGAACGCCGGCAAATCAACGCTGTTCAACGCACTGACGGCCGCTGATGTCTACGTGAAGGACCAGTTATTCGCCACGCTGGATCCTACGGTGCGGCGCGTCGAGTTGCCGGACGGTGCAGAGATTATTCTCGCGGACACCGTCGGCTTCGTTCGCGACCTGCCGCATGAACTCGTCGCCGCATTTCGTTCGACGCTGCAGGAAGCGCGCGAGGCAGACCTGATCCTGCATCTCATCGATGCGAGCGATCCGCAACGCTGGCAGCGCGTGCGCCAGGTGAACGCGGTCCTGAAGCAGCTGGGCGCCGACGAAGTGCCGCAGGTGCGCGTCTATAACAAGATTGACAAGCTGGCGCGCAAGCCGCGCGCCAGCAGTAACCGCGCAGGCCAGGGCCGCGCAGTGTGGCTGTCGGCAAAAAACGGTGATGGCATTCCGCAACTTACGGAAACCATCGCAATTCGCCTGCGCCGAAAAATGGTACACGGTATGATGCGCCTTCGCTCCGATCAGGGGCGCCAGCGCGCACGCCTTTTTGAGCTCAGTGCGGTCGAACAGGAGACCGGGCTGGACGATGGCGGCTGGTTGCTGGAATTACTAATGCCGGAGCGGGATTTGCAGCGCTTTTTGAAGCGTGAGAGTCTCCCTGCGGATCAATTTGAGCCAGCGCAGGCGGCAGGTCCGCGCGGCAACGTACTACAGAGATAAAGCGTTATGGCATGGAATGACTCCGAAAAAGGCAAAGACCCCTGGAAGCGCGAGGGTGACGAGGCCGCGGATCTCGACAAGATTGTGCAGGGCTGGCAACGGCGCCTGGCCGGCCTCTTCGGTGGCCAGGGCGGCGGAGGCGGCACCGGGCG
>JBATFU010000347.1:0-2773 GCA_049665065.1 Woeseia sp.
CAGTGAAATCTGTCCGTCGTTGTCGGCATCAGCCTTTTTCATGCCCTGATCCGCAAAGGCGGCCGTCATCGTGAGGCCTATGACTGTCGCTACTATTGTCTTCGTACCCATCATGTTTCTCCTTCGGTAAATGGAACAAGCCATATCTGAGACGAGATCCTGACAGATTGGTTTTGCAAGTAGTCTTAAGTTTGCTGAAGTCGGATCTGAAATACGTGCAACTCAAGAATTCTTAAGATTCAGGAGCCGCAGAGATGCATTCCTGCCGGGATTACCGGCGGCAGCTTGTATAAGATGCGGCAATGGACGAACCCAACAAGATTCTGATCGTCGACGACGACCGTGGGCTGACCGGCATGCTGTCGGAGTTGCTAGTGATCGAAGGATTCGCTTGCATCGTGGCCCATAACGGACGCGACGCGCTGGCCCTTGAAAAAGCCGAGAAACCGAACCTCGTTATTCTTGACGTAATGATGCCCGGCGATGATGGCATTACAACACTGCGTTCCCTGCGTGAAACGTCAGGGGTTGCCGTCCTGATGCTGACCGCGATGGGCGAAGACGACGACCGCATCCTTGGCCTTGAAGCGGGCGCTGACGACTACCTCGCTAAACCGTTCGTGGCGCGTGAGCTGGTGCTGCGCGTGCAGGCGATACTGCGGCGTGCAGCGGAAGCTCCCGTCGCGCAGGCCGGGGACACTGTGAGCGCCGGGGCATTGCTGATCGAGCCGAACAAGGAACGCGCAGTACTCGACGGCAAAACGCTGCCGTTGACCGGAGCAGAACTCAGAATTCTCGAAGCGCTGGCGAGCTCTGTCGGCCAGGTCGTCAGCCGGGAGCACCTGACGAAGATTGCGCTGGGGCGCGAACTCTCGCCGTACGATCGGGCGCTGGATACTCACGTAAGCCATCTGCGCCGCAAGCTGGGTAACGCAAGAGACGAGACCGCACTCGAGATCAAAAGCGTGCGCGGAACCGGCTATCGACTGGTCGTGAACTAGCATGCGCCGATTATTCTGGAAATTATTCGGTGCTTTCTGGCTGACAACTGTGGTAATTCTCGCTGTCACGATTTTCGTGAGTTTCAAACTCGCGAACGAACAGTCCGGCGAAACTTTTGCCGACCCGCGGGAAGTGGATGCGCAGTTGCAGTCGATTGTGCAAACAACAGGGGTCGATGGGCTGCGCCGCTATATCGAAGATCCGGAGAGTTTTCCGCCCGGCCAGACAGTTTATCTGATTGATGAATCAGGTAAGGACCTGCTCGGACGTGCACTACCGGAACAGGTGCAACGACGAACGGTGCGCATGTGGGCTGCGATCGCTGAACGCCGTTACGAGCGCCGCAAAGGTGACCGCTGGCAGCGGCACCTGCGACAGTCCTTGCTTGAGACGGCGGATGGGCAGCTGTTGCTGGCGATGCCTGGAGCAGCTCCGTTGCCCCGCTTTGGCTGGCTCTCGCATGGCAACGGTCGTTGGACAATTCTTGTACTCGCAGCAGCGATCAGTTTCCTTGGCTTCTGGGTGCTTAGTCGCTCACTAACGGGGCCGGTCGGGCGAATTTCGACAACCGCTGCGCAACTCGCGGACGGTGATATGGCGGCGCGGGTCGGCGCCGCTACTTATTCATCAGACGAGATCGGCCAGCTTGCCGAGCAGTTCGATCGCATGGCCGAAGAACTCGAAGCACAGTCTAAAAATCGCCGGGAAATGTTTCGCAATATTGCGCACGAACTGCGAGCGCCGCTGACGCGACTACAGCTCGCGACGGAACTACTGGAACGCAAACCCGCAACGGCAGTGGAAAATTTGGCGCGCATACGGTACGAAATTGAACGTGTTGAAAAGCTGGCATCACAGGTACTCACCCTGGCACGCGCGGAGCAGGCGCTGGACCCTAATGAGGTAACGGCATTACCCGAGGTGCTCGAGCAAATTGCCAAAGATGCCAAGTTTGAAGCAACAGCACGCGGCGTGGACTTTAGCTACGAGTGTACTGACAGTAACGTCTCGTTACGCGGCAATGCAGACGCGATCGCGAGTGCCATTGAGAATGTCGTGCGCAACGCCGTGCGTCACACGCCGGCCGGAGGCGAAGTCAGGTTGCTCGTTGAGGATCGGGAGCCCTGCAAGGTGACGGTCAGTGATTCCGGCCCGGGCGTTCCCGAAGATTCACTCGACCGAATATTTGAACCGTTTTTCAGAATTGACACGAACCAGCCGGGAGCCGGGATCGGGCTGGCGATCGCGAAACGTGTCTTACACCAGGTTGGCGGCGAGATAATAGCGAGCAATCGTCCAGGTGGCGGTTTGCAGGTCACGATGGTTTTTCCGCAGCGCGCGGCCCGCAATCGCTCCTGAATACCTGGACAATCCGCCTGCGACCCGCGTAGCCGCGTAGAGCCTACCCGGTCAAGCTAGCATTTGTTGATTCTATGCGAACCGGCGGCAATGAATCTTCGCCACGCACGACGGGCAGCGGCAATCACTGTGCGGTACATGCGGGCCCATTTTGACATCCCGCCACTTGCCGAACCTGAGCGTTTATCAGGATCGCTCATCGCGTGATGCGCAGTATTCTTTGTTCGAATTGTTTTGCTTACGTTGCATTGGTCCGTCGCAGTATCGACATTGGCAATGTCGAAACCCAGTTGGCGGGCCACTTCGAGCATTGATGCATCGTGCACGGCAACCGATCCTTCCAGTTTTTGAATGCCTGCTACTGCAGCGTTCGCAATCATGCCGCGCAGCAACTGACTAATGACACCCTTTT
>JBATFU010000348.1:0-1581 GCA_049665065.1 Woeseia sp.
ACGCGTTCGAAGCAAAGCTCGACCCCGGCTCGTTGCGCCCGAAGATCCGGGTCAGGGACAGCGGCTCTATCTCACTGGGCTCGGCCTCTCCCAATTAGCGAGCAGTGCAGCAGGCCCGACCAACTCGGCGCGCATCCCATTGAACGGCAGTGCCTGCGCGGTGGCAACTTGCATCGCGTGGCCAAGCCTAATAATTTATGCCGCACGATAATAAAAACAGCCAGGGGGAATAATGGACAGAAAATTTCTGATGTCGGCGTTTGGCTATGCCATCGTGGGACTGGTACTCGGCATCTATATGGCGGCCACCCGGAATCACGGCCAGTTGGTCGCGCACGCACACATCATGTTGCTCGGTTTCGTCGTGTCGTTTATCTACGCCGTTTGCTACAAGTTATGGCTGACTGCGTCGACGGGTGGTTTGGGAGCAACGCAGTTCTGGCTACACCAGCTGGGCACGCTGGGTCTCACAGTCGGCTTGTTTGTTTTGTATGGTGGCTACATGGCACCGCAAAAAGTTGGGCCGGTGCTCGGTATTTTTTCGACCAGTGCATTGATCGGGGTGATCCTGATGAAGGTGCTGTTGATCAAGGCAAGAAAGACCTGAAGAATGAGCGGGCGAGCTGACGGTCAAGAGGGGCTTGGCTGCGAGCCAGCAGGACAAGGCTCGGAGCACATACCTCTCAGGCCGTAAACGCGGGGTCTTTCTTTAGAGACTTGTACGCGGACCCCGTTAGACGCCCCCAGCAGGTAAAGTAAGGCGGCCTTTACTGCTTTGCCACGCACAAAAAAAATGCCGGAAGGCCTCGAGACCTGTCCGGCATTTTTGCGGTCAATGAGTACAGCGTCGCGCCTAATTCTTGCCCTTAAGCCGCTGCGCTGCACGGAAGCGCGCCTGCGCTTCGGCTAGCTCAAGCTGCGCACGTTTCAGGTCCATCTCATCGGATGCGCCGCGCAAGGCTTCTTCTGCATCCTGCTGCGCCTTCAATGCGGCCGCTTCATCAAGCTGGGAACCGCGCAACGCGGTATCGGCCAGCACGGTAACGAGGTGCGGCTGAATTTCCAGCATGCCGCCCGTGACGTAGAAGAAATGTTCCTTGCCATCGACATCTTCGACGCGAACCTCGCCAGGCTTCAGCGCCGTCAGCAACGGTGCGTGGCGCGGCGCGATGCCGACCTCGCCCATGCGTGCCGGTGCGTAAACCATTTTGGCTTCGCCCGAATGGATCTCGCCTTCGGCAGATACGATGTCGACGTGAATAGTGGCCATGCGTCTGGTTCCTGATGCTTATTGCATCGTCTTGGCTTTCTCGACGGCTTCGTCAATTGAGCCAACCATGTAGAACGCCTGCTCGGGCAGGTGATCGTAGTCACCGGCGACAATGCCATTGAAGCCGCGAATCGTTTCCGCGAGAGTGACGTATTTGCCGGGCGAGCCCGTGAACGTTTCTGCAACGAAGAACGGCTGCGACAGGAAGCGCTGGATTTTGCGAGCACGGGTAACGGACAGCTTGTCATCTTCCGACAGCTCGTCCATGCCGAGAATCGCGATGATGTCCTGCAGTTCCTTGTAGCGCTGCA
>JBATFU010000349.1:0-5860 GCA_049665065.1 Woeseia sp.
GCCGCAAGGCTAGTCCGAGAAAAAATATGCATGTCTGGCTCTCCATCCAATTAATGCGGTTGGTAAATCAACGCTGGTGATGTGTCGCCGGGCCGACGCAGGCTTTGCCAAGGCTTTCATCAGCCCCGGATAGCCCCCGCCCTGACGACGTGGTAGAGCGCATGTTACTGAAAGTCAATGGCGAATGTAATCACTACGCAACAAAAACAAGGCGAAAAAGCAGGGTTTTCGTCTGTTTTTGTTGTTTTCTAGCTACACACTCATGAAGCGACATGCGGGAAGCGGCTGTGCTCGGCCTCCAGTCGCAGCAGCGCCTCCTTGGTTGGCAGACCGCCGCCGAAGCCGGTCAGCTGGCCGCCGCTGCCGATTACGCGGTGGCAGGGGATGATCACTGGCAGCGGGTTGCGGCCATTGGCGGCACCGACTGCCCGCACCGCTTTCGGCCGGCCGATGCGGCGCGCGATGTCGGCATAGGAGGCAGTTGTGCCATAGGGAATTTTCCGCAGTTCGTTCAAAACGGCAAGCTGGAACTCGGTGCCCGCTGGGCAGAGCTTCAGGTCGAAGGTCTGGCGCTTGCCGTCGAAGTACTCACCCAGCTGGCGGCGTGCCTCGGCGAAGGGCTGCTCGGAGAATATCCACGCGGGCTCCGGGTCGCGGCGCATCTTGCCTTGCGGAAAACCGATCACGCTCAGGCCTTCGTCAGAACCGGCCAGCAGCAGCTCGCCAATCGGGGTTGTCAGGTAACAGTAGTACACGGTGTCATCCTCCGGGGGCCGCGCCCCATAACAGCATCGCAGCGTAGGCGCGCCACGGCCGCCATTTTTCGCTGTGTGATTGCAATTCAGCAGACGTCGCACGACGGTCGGTATAGAGGGCCTTAACGAGGCCCAGATCGCCGCTCGGCAACGCGTCCGGGTTTTTCAGGGCGCGCATCAAGATGTATTGCGCAGTCCAGTCGCCGATGCCGCGAATCGTGCAGAGCCGCGCGCAAAATTCCTGCTCGTCCTGCAACGGATCAAAATTGATTGCTCCGTCATCGACGGCGGCCGCGAGTTCGCGCAGCGTCTGGGCGCGACTTTTGACAAGCCCGATATTATTGAAACGTGCGCGTCGCAGTTGCGCGGGCGTCGGGAACAAATACGCAAGTCCCGGCTGCGGATCCGCGAGCGGCGTGCCGTAGCGAGCAGCAATTCGACCGGCCAGCGTCGTCGCCGCGCGGACGGAAATCTGCTGGCCCAGAACTGCACGAACCGCAAGCTCGAAGCCGTTCCATGCGCCCGGCACGCGCACGCCAGGATGCAGCTTCAACAGGCCGCGCAAGCGCGTATCACCTCGCAGCGTGTCGGCGATGTCGTGCGTTGGCGCATCGAGATCAAATACCTCACGCGTCTTTTGCACCACTTCAAAGAGGTGCTCGGCGGGAACTCCAGTCAGTGTCAGCAGCAACTTGCCCGGCGTCGGGCTTTTATGAACGTCAATAATTGCCGGGTTGTTACCGATCGCCAAAGTTCGCCGGTAGCGTCCGTCTTCAATGTGTTCGACGCCCGGTGTTGCGCGCAGGCCGTAGAAGCTCAGGACGTCTGACCAGCTGTACGGTTCGCGATACTGCAGCTGCACAGTTAGCGCGGCGAGAGCTGCTGTCGGTTCCGGCTGCAGGCGGCGCAGTTCGCGCGGGGCACGCCCGTACGTTTTGCGAAACGCATCGTTGAAACGCCGCACGCTGCCGTAACCTGCGGCAATCGCGATGTGGTTCATCGGCAGTGCGGTGTCGTCAATCAGCCGTTTCGCGAAATGCAGTCGACGTGTATGCGCGACGGCGAGCGGCGAGGCACCGACATGCGTGGTAAACAGGCGACGCAGGTGCCTGCTCGTGATGCCGAGCCGTTCGGCGAGTCCCTCAACGTCACCGGAATCCAGCGCGCCGTGATCAATCAGCCGCAGTCCGCGTCGAACGGTGGTTGACGTGCCGGCCCAGGCGGGCGTGCCGGGTGCGCATTCGGGCCGGCAACGCAGGCACGGTCGCAGGCCCGCTTCCCCGGCCGCGGCGGCACTCGGGTAGAACGTGATGTTCTCGCGCTTGGGGGGAACTGCCGGGCAGATCGGCCGGCAGTAAATACCGGTTGTGCGCACACCGATAAAAAAGCGCCCATCGAAACGAGGGTCGCGGGCTTTGCGCGCGCGCTCGAAAACCTCGTTGTGCATGGCAGACCGCTCCTTTTGAGTGGTCTCCAGTATACGCCGGCTATCGGGGCAAACTAGCCAGAATCGGACCTGTACCCGCGGCTAGCTTTCGACACCGCCGACGCACATATATTTCATCTCGAGGTAGTCGTCGACACCGTACTTCGAGCCTTCACGACCCTGGCCGGATTCCTTCACGCCGCCGAACGGCGCCATCTCGTTTGAGATCAAACCGGTGTTGATGCCGACGATGCCGTATTCGAGTCCTTCGCCGACGCGCCAGATACGGCCGACGTCGCGCGCATAGAAATAGCTGGCGAGGCCAAACTGGGTATCGTTCGCAAGTCGAATCGCTTCTTTCTCCGTTTTGAATCGGAACAACGGCGCGACGGGACCGAAAATTTCTTCACGGAACACCCGCATTTTTTTGTTCACGTTCGTCAGCACGGTGGGCTCGACGAAACAGCTGCCAAGCTTCGAGCGTTTGCCGCCGATGGTTGCTTTGGCACCGTTGTCGACTGCGTCCGTGATGAACTCAAGCACGCCGTTCGCCGCGCCCTCGTTAATCAATGGCCCGATATCAACGCCGTCTTGCATGCCATCACCAACTTTTAACTGCCGAACCGCCTTGGCAAACTTCTTTGCAAACTCATCGTAAATGCCGTCCTGCACGAGAATACGATTTGCACAGACGCAGGTCTGGCCGGCATTGCGGAACTTGCAGATGATCGCGCCGCGGACCGCTTCATCAACATCGGCATCGTCAAACACGATGAATGGCGCGTTGCCACCGAGCTCCATCGAGGTGCGCTTCATTGTGTCTGCACAGTCTTTGACGAGTTTTTTGCCGACGGGCGTGGAACCGGTAAACGTCAGTTTGCGAACGATGGGATTAGAGGTCATTTCCGCACCGATCTCTGACGTCTTGCCGCTCACGATGTTGATCACACCTTTCGGAATACCGGCCCGCTCAGCAAGCACGGCGAACGCATTTGCAGACAACGGTGTTGCATTGGCAGGCTTGCATACAACCGTACAGCCAACCGCGAGCGCCGGCGCAATCTTGCGCGCGAGCATCGCGTTCGGGAAATTCCATGGCGTAATGCAGGCAACAACGCCGATCGGCTGGCGCAGCACAACAATACGAGTGTCATTATTCGGCCCGGGAATTGTGTCGCCGTAGACGCGTTTCGCCTCTTCGGCAAACCATTCGATAAAGCTTGCGCCATACGCGATCTCGCCACGCGATTCGCTGAGCGGCTTGCCCTGCTCCATCGTCATGATCTTCGCGAGGTCTTCCTGCGCTTCCATCATTAGCTCGAAAAACTTGCGGAGGATTTTGCCGCGCTCTTTAGCCGACATTCTCTGCCAGCCCGGCAGCGCAGCTTGCGCGGCTTTAATTGCACGACGCGTTTCGGCCGTGCCGCAGGATGCGACCTTTGCGATTACTTTGCCGGTTGCGGGATTCTCCACGTCATAGGTTTCTCCGCTATCTGCTGAAACCCACGTGCCATCAATGTAGGCGCCGGTTTCGAGCAGTGATGCGTCTTTGATGCCGGTTCGTTTTTTTGCCACGTCAATTCTCCATACGATTCGCTGCCCAGTTTACTGGCTTTCGTGCCCGCGGGAAGCTTACTTTTCTCGGTCGCCGTCGCCAAAAAAAAGGCCCGGCAAAGCCGGGCCAGAACTCCAGAGACCGGGGGTGTGGTCTCGCAGAGGGGGAGATTGCTACGCGGCGGTGCGCTGCTCTTCGGTGATCGAATTGGTCTTCAACCATGCCTCAAGCTTGTCGGCCCCACCGATTTTCTTACCGTTGATGAATACCTGCGGCAGGCTGGTTGCATCGGCAACAGCACGGAGCGTGCGATCGGTGTAGCTGTCGTTCAGCTCCAGCGCTTCGAATGCGATGCCGGTGTCGCGCAGCATGCCTTTGGCGCGTGCGCAGTGCGGGCAGCCCTTGCGCGAGAAGACGGTGATATCGAGCGGCTTCGGTGCATTCGGGGCGAGGAACTCGAGCATCGTGTCAGCATCGGAGACGCCGTACGGATCGCCCGGCTGTTCTGGCTCGATAAACATCTTCTCGATGACGCCATCCTTGACGATCATTGAATAGCGCCAGGAGCGCTTGCCGAAGCCGAGGTCTTCCTTGCCGACGAGCATGCCCATGCCTTCGGTAAAGGAACCGTTGCCATCCGGCAGGAACAGGACGTTTTCTGCGCCCTGTGATTCTGCCCACTCGTTCATCACGAACGCGTCATTGACAGACAGGCAAACGATCTGGTCGACGCCGAGCTGCTTGAACCGCTCTGCGAGCTGGTTATATCGCGGCACGTGCGATGAAGAACAGGTCGGCGTAAATGCACCCGGCAGTGAAAACACTGCGACGGTCTTGCCCTTGAAAATGTCGTCAGTGCTGAGCACTACCCAGTCATGATCGACGCGGGTTTTGAACTTGGCTTGTGGGACGCGTTGCCCTTCGCGATTCTCTAACATGTATTGTCTCCTCCCCTTGGGGGTTCAGGTCTGGATTCTTAAAAGTTTTTTCAGGATTCGAGCATGCTGCGCATCATCCACGCGGTCTTCTCGTGAACCTGCATACGCTGCGTTAAAAGGTCGAGCGTTGGCTGATCATTAGCCTCTTCGGCCGCCGGCAGGGACTTGCGTGCGGTGCGTACGACCGCCTCCTGTCCCTCAACGAGCTGACGAATCATTTCGTCGGCATTTTCTTTGCCGTTTGATTCCGTCACCGTGGCGAGCTTTGCGAACTCGGCATAGCTGGCGGGCGCGCGCACGCCCAGGGCGCGGATGCGCTCCGCGATCAGGTCGACGGCGAGTGCAAGTTCCGTGTACTGGTCTTCCGTCATCAGGTGCAGGGTGTTAAACATTGGACCCGTAACGTTCCAGTGGTAGTTGTGCGTTTTCAGGTACAGCGTGTACGTGTCGGCCAGCAGATGTGCCAGCTGCCCGGCAATCTTCTGCCGTGATGCTTCGCTAATACCAATATTGACCTGCATGATTGCTCGCCTGTGGTTGATGAGTATTGCAACCGTACGTCAGGGGGATTAATTTATAAAATGGTTTGTTTCGTTTACTGTATCCTACAAAATCGATTATGAAATATCCCACTATAAAACAGCTCCGGTACTTCGTTGCCCTGGCCGAGCGCGAGCATTTCGGCAAGGCAGCGGCGGATTGCTTTGTGTCGCAATCGGCGTTCAGCGCAGCGATCCAGGAGCTGGAGAGCACGCTGGATACGCAGCTCGTCGATCGGACGAACCGGCAGGTCACCATTACGGCGGCCGGTCAGGAAATCGAGGTGCAGGCACGACTGGTGCTGCGCGATCTCGATGCGATTATCGAAATGGCGGGCGAGCGACAGGAGCCGCTGACGAGCGACCTGCGGCTCGGCGTAATTCCAACGATTGCCCCGTTCCTGTTGCCAAAGGTGTTGCCGAAACTGCGCAAGGCGTTTCCGAAGCTGACGCTGTATTTGCACGAGGGTCAGACGCAGGCCATTCACGAAAAGCTGCTCGACGGCGAACTCGACCTTCTGCTGCTTGCCCTGCCCTACGAACTGAGAAGCGTAGAAACCCTGCCGCTGTTCGACGATCGCTTCTACCTCGCCTACCGGGAGGGCACTGATCGCGTCGATCCTGATAACTATCGCTACAACCGGCTC
>JBATFU010000350.1:0-4663 GCA_049665065.1 Woeseia sp.
GGTCAAGGTGGCGCTCACAGCAACCACTTCTGTGCAGGGCACTGAGTTCGCCAAAACCGCGCGGTTCCGCTTGCCCGTATCGGCAGACGACATTGACGATGCGGCTGAAGAGCCGCCAGGAAATCCGAGTCCCTTCGGCATCGGTGACAGTTGTTTTAACACCGACTAAGCAAACGCAAAAAGCCAGCCTTCGGGCTGGCTTTTTTCCAAGCGCCCCCTGTTCATGAAGAAACCGAACAATCTGTTTCTGGTCGGCCCCATGGGCGCCGGGAAATCCGCTGTCGGCCGCCAGCTTGCGCGACTCATGCATCTCGAGTTTGTCGACAGCGACGAAGAGATTGAAAGCCGCACGGGCGTCGATGTTCCCTTCATTTTTGAGAAAGAGGGCGAGGCCGGATTTCGCAAGCGCGAAGTGGCCGTGATCGATGCCCTGACGCAACTCGATGGCGTGGTGCTGGCAACGGGTGGCGGCGCCATTCTCGATCCGCAAAGCCGTGGCTGGCTCGGCGGGCGTGGCTTCGTCGTCTATCTGTACACCAGCGTCGACCAGCAGTTCGCGCGCACGCAGCGCGGCCGGGAACGCCCGCTGCTCGAAAATCGTGATCCGCGTACCGTGCTTGAAGAACTGATGCAGGTTCGCGACCCGCTGTACCGTGAGATTGCCGACCTGGTCGTCAATACCGATGGGCGTCGCGTGCAGACGGTTGCCAAGGAAATACACGCGGCGTTGTAGCCGGCCGGCTGCCTCGCGGGAAGCGCGCCACCTGTAAACCAGTCAACGTGCGCACCAGCCAGCGCAAGCAATCGAGCGGTTCGCGTACGCCTTACTGCAGAACTCAAGCGCAGAATTCAGCGATGGCACTCAGGTGTCCTGTGCTTTGCGGGCATCTTGCCAACGAATGTCTTAAATCCGTACGGCGCGCACAGTACACTGTCGACATGCATCCCACCCCGATCCGCACCTCATGACGACGCCGACCCTGACTGTCACGCTTGGCGCACGCAGCTACCCGATACATATCGGGCGCGGACTGTTGGGTCACTTTGATCTCGCCCGTCATGTTGGCGGGCCAGCGGCGGTGATCGTCAGTAACGAAACCGTAGCGCCGCATTACATGGAGCGCCTGTCTGCGATGCTGCAAGACCGCGAGCTACAGACAGTTATCCTGCGCGATGGGGAGGCATTCAAAACGCTCGATGCGGTCAGCCAGATTCTCGATGTGCTGGCCAATGGCGGAGCCGGCCGCGATACGACGCTGATTGCCCTGGGCGGTGGCGTCGTAGGCGACATCGCCGGCTTCGCGGCAGCGTGTTACATGCGCGGCGTGCCGTTCATCCAGGTGCCGACCACGCTGCTCGCACAGGTGGACTCATCGGTCGGCGGCAAGACGGGCGTCAATCATCCGCGCGGCAAGAACCTCATCGGTGCGTTCCACCAGCCGCGCCTCGTGCTGATCGACACCGAGACGCTTGCGACGCTGCCTGATCGTGAATTAAGCGCGGGCCTTGCCGAGGTCATAAAGCACGGCGCGATCGCCGATGCCGAGTTCTTCAGCTGGCTTGAGAACAACATCGACGCGTTGCTGCAACGCGATGCCGAGGCACTGGCATTCGCGATCCGCCGCTGCTGCGAAATCAAGGCGGGCGTCGTTGCAGAAGACGAACGCGAACAGGGCAAGCGCGCATTGCTGAACTTTGGCCATACGTTCGGCCACGCAATTGAGAACAGTCTTGGTTATGGCGAATGGCTGCACGGCGAAGCAGTGGCGGCCGGCATGGTCATGGCGGCCGAACTCAGTGACCTGGCCGCCGAACAGCAAACGCGTCTCCGCGATTTGATCAGGCGCGCAGGACTGCCCGTTGAACCGCCGCCCGTTACGGCCGCAGAGTTGCGTGCTGCGATGGGCATGGACAAGAAAATCAAAGGCAAACAGCTGCGCTTCATTTTATTGCGCCAGCTTGGCGAGGCTTTCATCGATGGCAACGTTGCAGACGAGCGCCTGGCGCGTGTCCTGAACCGCAGCAGCTCGTGAGTGCCAAAGAGTACAACGATGTGCCGCTGGCACCCTGTGCAGCGCACGAGACTTCGAGTCGCGGTCGCTGCCATGCCGAGCCTGCCGCCAGCTATCGTGGGGAGTTTCAGCGCGACCGCGATCGGATCATTCACTCGACGGCTTTTCGCCGCCTGGTCTACAAGACGCAGGTGTTCGTCAATCATGAAGGCGACCTGTACCGAACGCGCCTGACGCATTCGCTCGAGGTCGCACAAATCGCGCGCACCGTGGCCCGCGCATTGCGTTTGAACGAAGCGCTCGTTGAGGCCATCAGCCTCGCGCACGACCTCGGCCACACCCCCTTCGGCCACGCAGGCCAGGACACCCTGAATGCCTGCATGCGCGATTACGGCGGCTTCGAGCACAACCTGCAGTCGCTGCGGGTCGTTGATCACCTTGAGCACAAATACGCCGACTTCTCCGGACTGAACCTCACCTACGAAACCCGTGAAGGCATCCTGAAGCACTGTTCTGCCCGGCATGCACGCGAACTCGGCGAGCTGGGAGAGCGCTTCCTGCAGCGCAGGCAGCCCGGACTTGAGGCACAGCTCGCCAACATCGCGGATGCCATCGCCTACAACAATCACGACGTTGACGACGGTTACCGCGCCGGGCTTTTGAGTATTGAAGACCTGCGGTCGCAAAGCCTCTTCGCACGCGCCTACGATGACGTCAGTCAACGTTATCCGGGCCTCGAAGATCGGCGTCTTATTTACGAGATCATCCGGCGCATGATTGATCGCGTCGTAACTGACCTGATTGAAAATACGCGCAAAAACATTGAAGCAACGAACCCGGCTTCGATTGATGCGGTTCGCGCTCATGCGCAGCCTCTCGTCGCCCTGAGCGACGCAGTGTTTGCCGAACACCAGTCCCTGAAGCGCTTCCTGCTGCAGAACATGTACAAGCATCACCGCGTGCGCGAGATGACGGGCAAGGCGCAGCTCATGCTGGAGGGCTTGTTTGAAAATTACATGCGCGATCCGCTCGAGATGCCCGAAGAATTCGCCCTGCCGGCAAAAGCCTGCGATCAGCAGGGCCGGGCAAGAATAGTGGCCGATTACATCGCCGGCATGACCGATCGCTTCGCAATCAGTGAGTCCGAGCGACTCGGCTGAGCGCCGCCAAAAATCACTGCAAACCCGTTACAATGCGCCGCCAGAGCCGCGGCCGGAGCCCCGTCAACGTGAACGCCAAGAACATAGCAAACAATGATCGCCTGATATTTGCCCTGGATGTGCCCGACTGTGAGCGGGCCAAATCCCTGGCCGAAGATCTCGGCGACTCCGTGACGTTTTACAAGATCGGCCTCGAGCTGATGATGAGCGGCGGCTATTTTGAGCTGATGGACTGGCTGCTGGCCCGCGACAAAAAAGTTTTCGCCGACCTCAAGTTTTTTGACATCCCGGCTACGGTCGCGGCGGCAGTGCGGTCACTGCAGCACCGCGGCGCCAGTTTCGTCACCGTGCATGGCAACCAGTCAATAATGGAAGCCGCGGCTGAGAACAAGGGCGAGCACCTGAAAGTGCTTGCTGTAACCGTGCTGACAAGCCTGGATCGGGGCGACCTTGACGATCTCGGTTTTGATTGCGATGTCGGTGCCCTGGTCCTGTCGCGTGCACGCCGTGCGCTGGAAGCCGGCTGCGATGGCGTCATCTCGTCGGGGCTGGAAGCGCCAAAGCTGCGCGAGCACATCGATTCGAAACTGCTGGTCATTACGCCCGGCATCCGGCCGGTCGCCAACAAGCCGGACGGCGATCAAAAGCGCGTCGTCAGCGTTGAGCAGGCGTTCGCAAACGGGGCTGACTACATTGTTGTCGGCAGACCGATACGCGATGCGGCCAGCCCGCGAGCCGCAGCGGAAGGCATTCAGGCCACCATCGCCAGCGCCTTCGGCCAGCACTGATGCCTGCAGAACTGAAGAACGATCTGCTGCTGCGGGCATTGCAGCGCCAGCCCGTGCCCCGCACGCCGGTATGGATCATGCGGCAGGCCGGCCGCTACCTGCCGGAGTACCGCGAGCTCCGCGCGACGGCGGGTGACTTCATGAGCCTGTGCAGCAATCCGGAGCTGGCCTGTGAAGTGACTTTGCAGCCGCTGCGTCGCTTTCGACTTGATGCGGCGATTCTGTTCTCCGACATCCTGACCATTCCCGACGCACTGGGCCTCGGCCTGTACTTCGAAACCGGCGAAGGCCCGCGTTTCCGCAAGCCATTGCGCACAGCGCGCGATATCAAGGCGCTGGCTCCCATCGATATCGAAGGTCGCCTGCAGTATGTATTCGACGCCGTCGCACTGATTCGCAAGCGGCTCGACGGCAGCGTGCCGCTCATCGGTTTCGCGGGCAGCCCCTGGACGGTCGGTACCTACATGGTTGAGGGTCGCTCCAGCCGCGATTTCGCAAAGACGCTCGGGCTGGCGAAAGAAGATCCCAAGCTGCTCGATGAATTGCTCTCTGTGCTTGCAGTGAAAACGACCAACTACCTCAATGCGCAAATCGAATCAGGCGCACAGGCAATTCAGATTTTCGACACCTGGGGTGGTGCGCTGCAGGGCGATGACTATCTGCGCTATTCGCTGCGGCCGATGCAGCAGATTCTTGATGGCTT
>JBATFU010000351.1:0-4166 GCA_049665065.1 Woeseia sp.
GCGTATCACTACCCGCCGCACGAGCGCTCTGCCGAAGCTGGTTACGCGGCGATCCTTGCCTATCGCCGTCACGAGGCAGCGCTGGCAGGCGATGCGCAGCAGCTATGGCACCAGCGCTATCTCGACAGCGGCCTGCGCTTTGCTGACACCTTTCCGGCCCATCCGGAATCCGCGGCCGTGCTGACGACAATCGCCGAAGACCTGTTCGAGCAACAGCAGTTTGACCTGGCGATTGCTGTGGCGCAGACGGTGATCGGCAAGCAACCGACTGTGCAGGACGAACTGCTGCGCACTGCCTGGACAGTAACCGCGCTGTCGCAGTTCGATCTCGGCCAGTTCGACAACGCCGAGAACGCCTACTACTCCCTGCGCAATTACACGCCCGCTGATGATCTCGTTGCGCAGCAGGAAATCAAGGATCGAATCGCGTCGTCGATTTACAAACAGGGCGAAGCGGCACGGGCAGCGGGCGACCTCGAAACGGCCATCGGCCATTTCCGCCGCGTTGCAAGCGCCGTTCCCGATTCGCCGATTCGGGTAACGGCCGAGTACGATGCCGCTGCTGCGCTCGTGCAATTGCAGGCCTGGGATCGCGCCGCCGGCGTGCTGGAAGAATTGCGTCGCGATTTTCCGGACAGCGAGTTTACGGAAGAAGTCACCAAGAACCTCGCAGTCGCCTACCTGCAATCCGGGCGGGCCAGTGAAGCCGCCGCCGAGTTCGAGCGTATCGCGCAGAACCCGGTAACGGATCCGGACGTCAGCCGCGAAGCCTGGTGGCAGGCGGCCGACCTGTATAAACAGAGTGCCAGCATTGCGGATGAGGAACGAATTCTCGAGCTGGTCGTAGCGCGTTATCCGACGCCGTTTGACGAGGCCATCGAAGCACGCTTTCGCCTGCTCGAAATTGCTGAACAAAAGAACGACGATTTTCTCGTGCGCGAGCGTCTGCGCGAGCTGAAGAGCGCGGATGCCACTGCCGGCGCCGCACGCACGGATCGCAGCCGCTACCTCGCGGCGACGGCAAGTCTGCGACTGATCGAACCACTGGCAGAGCGCTTTGCCGCAACCAAAATTACCCAGCCCCTGGCAACGAGTCTGAAGCTGAAAAAAGGCATGATGGAAGAACTCGTCGCCGCCTACGGTGCCGCGGCTGACTACGCAGTCGCGGAAGTGACGACGGCCGCGACCTTCCGTCTTGGCGAGGCCTATCGGCATTTCGCACGCGACCTGATGGACTCCGAACGACCGGCAGAACTCGACGCGCTTGCGCTGGAAGAATACGAATTGCTGCTGGAAGAGCAGGCCTTTCCGTTCGAAGAGAAAGCGATCGACTTCTATATGGCCAACACGGCGCGCGCCGCCGATGGCGTATACGATGACTGGGTGAAGCGCAGCTTCGCTGCACTGGCCGATCTGATGCCCGCGCGTTACGCGAAACAGGAACGAAGTGAAGATGTGGTTACTGCACTCAATTAAGCGTCACGGATTGCCGCTGCTGCTTGCGCTGCTGTTATCGGCTTGCGCATCGATGCCGGGCGGCAATCGCGTTGCTGCCCCCGACGGAGAGGCAGCCACTGTGCCGGCTGCGGCACTGACGCTCTACGAGCAGGCGGTGGCAGCGATGGCGGCGGGCGAGGACGTTGAGGCGCAATTGCGGTTTTCAGAATTCCTGTTGCGCTACCCGGATTATCCCGGTGCGCACGTCAATATGGCGATCCTGCAAGCGCGTGCGGGCGATGACGAACAGGCCGAAGCCAGCCTCGAGCGCGCGTTGCAGCTGAATCCGCAGCACGCCGCGGCACTGAACCAGCGCGGCATGCTGTTGCGCCGCCAGGGCCGCTTCGAGGAAGCCGCAGCGGCTTACCTTGCCGCAGCCAGCGCCGACCCGAGTTACGCATTGCCGCATTACAACCTCGGCGTGCTGAATGAGCTGTACCTGCAGCGCCTTGCGGATGCTTTGCTGCATTTTCAGAAATATCAAGCGCTTGGCGGAGATGATGCGGAAGTCGAAAAATGGATAGTGGATCTGGAGCGGCGCATCGCGGCCAGTCAACGTACCGCAAATGTGACGGAGTAGCCGGCATGACTGTGAAATTCATCGGAGTATTGGCGCTGTTGTCCTTGTCGACCTTTGCGCTGGCACAGGACGAGGACGCAGCGCCCGATGACATCGGGCCTGCAGTCGATGTCAGTGCTGAAGTATTTGACGAAACGCCGGCTGCCGCACCGTTGGCCGCTGACGTGCGTCGCTCGGAAGGCACCGAGGGTGTCATGGATGAACTGGCGCTCGATCGTACCGAGATCACCGGCAACCAGGAGTTGCCAAAAGTGCTGTATATCGTGCCGTGGCAAAAGTCGGATCCGGGTGAGCTGATGGGCAAACCTGTCAACACGCTGCTGGATGAAGTGCTGGCGCCGATCGACCGCGGAGAATTTGTAAGGCAAGTCCGTTATTACGAGGACTTGCAGGAAGACTGAAACAGTCAGTCGACGTTTGATTGAAAGAGGAGTCATCAAATGGATGCTTTAGGCGCCATCGTGCGTTTTTTTCAACAGGGCGGTGTATTTATGTACCCGATCCTGATCGTGTTCGGTCTCGGCCTCGCTATTGCGGTTGAACGCTGGACGTATCTCACGCTGTCAGGTGCGAGCAATCGTGCTTTGTGGAAAAAGATCGTGCCGTTTCTGAAGGCCGGTAACTTCCAGGGTGCGGCAGAGGAAACCAACAAGTCGAAAGCGGCGATCGCATCGATCCTGACTTACGGCCTGTATCGCGTTAAATCTGCACGGCGCCGCGACGACATCGAAAAGGCCATGGAAGAAAGCCTGATGGAAGTCATGCCGCGGCTCGAGAAGCGCACGCACTACCTCGCCACGCTGGCGAACATCGCGACGCTGCTCGGCCTGCTCGGCACGATTATCGGTCTGATTAACGCGTTCACCGCCGTGTCGAATGCCAATCCGGCCGACAAGGCAGACATGTTGTCAGTCAGTATCTCGGTGGCGATGAACACGACGGCCTTTGGCCTGATGGTCGCCATCCCGTTACTGCTGCTGCATGCCCTGCTGCAGACGAAGACGAATCAAATCGTCGACAGCCTGGAAATGGCCAGCGTGAAGTTCCTGAACGCGATCACTGAGCGCCAGCAAAACCCGGCAGGAGCTGCGGCGTGAGACGATCCCGTCAGGGAGGCCGTAGCCGCAACACGGATACGGCGGAACTGAACATTACGGCCTTCATGAACCTGATGGTCATCCTGGTGCCGTTCCTGTTGATCACGGCAGTGTTTTCGCGACTGGCAATTCTGGAACTGAATTTGCCGGGCTCCTCAAGCGAGCCTGCCGACGAACAGGAACAGGTCTTCCAGCTGGAGATCATCGTGCGCACCGATCGCATCGAAGTGGGTGACCGCAATGTCGGCACGCTGGGGGTCTACCCGGTCGGTACAGACGGGTACGACTTCGCGGCGATGAGCGACAAACTGGCGGAGCTGAAAGCCGCCTACCCGGAAAAGACCGATGCGTCGATCCTGCTCGAAGCGGAAATCCCCTACGACACGCTGGTGCAGGTAATGGACCGCGTGCGGGTTGCCGAGAATATCGTTGACGCAAATATTGTCAGGACCGATCTCTTCCCCGAAATCTCGATCGGCGACGCGCCGATTGTCGAGGGAGGCGCCTGATGAAAATGTCCGCCCGCGCCAAGCGCATGAATCGCCGCCATGAGCGAGCGAAAAAAGGCGGTGCGCTGAATCTCGTCTCACTGATGGATATTTTCACGATCCTGGTGTTCTTCCTGCTCGTCAATTCGTCGGAAGTGGAAGTATTGCCGAACGCGAAAGACATCCAGTTGCCGCAGTCAATTGCCGAAGAGAAGGCGCGCGAAACGGTGATCGTCCTGATCGGTGAAGAGCAGATCCTGGTGCAGGGAAAACCCGTCGCACGCGTAGCAGATGTGATGAACCTGTCCGGCAACATCATCGTCGAACTGAAAGAAGCGCTGCGCCGCCAGAGCGATCGCGTGTTGCGCCGGGAGGCCAATGAAGCCATCGAGAATCGCGAAGTTACGATCATGGGTGACAAGGAAATCCCGTATCGCCTGCTGAAGAAAGTGATGGCGACGTGCACAGACGCTGACTACGGGCGCATCTCGCTCGCTGTTCTGC
>JBATFU010000352.1:0-4582 GCA_049665065.1 Woeseia sp.
GCCGGAAGTGCTGGCCAACGATTTCCATGACCGCATTCTTCATCGCCTCGTAGTTTTCGTCGCCTGACAGCTCCTGGATCATTTGCGAGCCAAGATTTGACGTCATCACGACGACCGTATTGCGGAAATCGACCGTGCGGCCCTGCCCGTCGGTGAGTCGGCCGTCATCGAGTACCTGCAACAAGACGTTGAATACGTCGGGATGCGCCTTTTCCACCTCGTCGAGCAGGATTACCGAGTACGGGCGGCGACGCACGGCTTCGGTCAGGTAGCCGCCTTCTTCGTAGCCGACGTAGCCCGGCGGTGCGCCGATCAGGCGTGCAACCGAATGCTTTTCCATGAACTCCGACATATCGATGCGCACCATCGCGTCGTCGGTGTCGAACAGGAAATTTGCGAGCGCCTTGGTCAACTCCGTTTTGCCAACACCGGTCGGCCCGAGGAACATGAACGAACCAATCGGTCGTTTTGGATCGGACAGGCCCGCGCGCGAGCGGCGAATGGCGTTTGCGACGGCGGTTACCGCCTCTGCCTGCCCTACAACGCGCTGCTGCACGACCTCTTCCATCTGCAGCAGTTTTTCCTTTTCGCCTTCGAGCATTTTCGAGACGGGAATACCGGTCCAGCGCGAAACGATCTCGGCGACTTCCTCTTCAGTGACGTTGTTGCGCAGCAGCGTGGGCTCGCTGTCTTCCGCGCGCACCGCCTGCTCGAGCTGTTTCTCGAGCTCCGGAATTTTGCCGTACTGCAGCTCCGACATGCGCGCGAGATCACCGGCACGGTGAGCGGTTTCGAGTTCAAGCCGCGCCCGCTCGATCTCTTCCTTCACGTGCGTCGTGCCCTGCATTGCGCTCTTTTCTGCCTTCCAGATCTCGTCGAAATCGGAATACTGTTTCTCGAGATCCTCGAGTTGCTCGTTAAGATCGACGAGGCGTTTTTTCGACGCATCGTCCGACTCTTTTTTCAATGCTTCACGCTCGATCTTGAGCTGGATGATGCGACGCTCGAGGCGGTCCATTGCTTCCGGCTTCGAATCGATCTCGATACGAATGCGCGAGGCGGCCTCGTCAATCAGGTCGATAGCCTTGTCCGGCAGCTGGCGATCCGCGATGTAGCGATGCGACAGCGTGGCCGCGGCGACGATCGCCGGATCGGTAATTTCGACGCCGTGATGAACTTCGTAGCGTTCTTTCAGTCCGCGCAGGATTGCAATCGTGTCTTCGACAGTCGGCTCCGACACGAGCACTTTCTGGAAGCGCCGCTCCAGCGCCGCATCTTTCTCGAGGTACTTGCGATATTCGTCAAGCGTGGTTGCCCCGACGCAATGCAACTCGCCGCGCGCCAAGGCCGGCTTTAGCATGTTGCCGGCGTCCATCGAGCCTTCGGCCTTGCCCGCGCCCACCACCGTGTGCAGCTCGTCGATAAACAGGATGATCTGCCCTTCCTGTTTCGACAGGTCGTGCAGCACTGCTTTCAGGCGTTCTTCGAATTCGCCGCGAAACTTTGCGCCGGCAATCAGCGAGCCCATATCGAGCGACAGGATGCGCTTGCCGCGCAGCCCTTCGGGAATTTCATTGTTGACGATACGCTGCGCGAGCCCTTCGATAATGGCGGTCTTGCCGACGCCGGGCTCGCCGATCAGCACGGGGTTGTTCTTCGTCCGTCGCTGCAGGATCTGGATGGTGCGCCGAATCTCTTCGTCGCGGCCAATGATCGGATCAAGCTTGCCCTGTTCGGCGCGCTCGGTCAGGTCAATGGTGTATTTTTCGAGTGCCTGGCGCGTGTCTTCAGCGTTCGGATCGTTCACCTGCTGGCCACCGCGCAACTCGTCGATCGATTTTTCTACAGCGCCGCGAATCGCACCTGCCTGTTGCAGTACTTTGGCCAGCGGCGATTTGTCATCGAGCGCTGCAAGAACAAAAAGCTCACTCGAAATGAACTGGTCTTTGCGATTCTGTGCAAGCTTGTCGGTCAGGTTCAGCAGCTTCGACAGCTCGTTGCCGATGTGCACTTCGCCACCCGCACCTTCGACCTGCGGCAGCCGGTCAAGCGCTTCGCCCAGCTGCGAGCGCAGCAGGTTGACGTTGGCGCCGGCTTTCGTCAGCAGGCCGCGCACGGAGCCGCCCTGCTGGTCGAGCAGCGCGATCATCAGGTGTACAGGCTCGATGAACTGGTGGTCCTGACCAACGGCCAGCGACTGCGCATCGGCCAGCGCCATCTGGAACTTGCTTGTCAGTTTGTCCATTCGCATGGTGTTTACCCTTGGAGGAATTCGTAGCTGGCGTTGAAATTGCGTCGCCGGTAGCGGATTTCAAGCGTTTACTGCAAATTGGCTGCGACGAATCCGGCACGGCAGGGCCGCCTGCCAACGATGACAGGCGGCGAGCAGCTCACCCTTCGCGCCAGACGAAGGTCGCCATGCGACCGCATTCGCCATCGCGCCGGTACGAGAAGAAGTGCTCTTCTTCGGTGAAAGTGCAGCGACCGCCTCCGTAAACCTCGGTCAGGCCGATGGCCGCGAGCCGCTGCCGCGCGAGTGCGTACAGATCGGCCTGCCAGCGGCCGGCGACGTTTCTCGCAAAGCAGCTGTCGGCGCTTGCGTCGTGGTCAACAAAAGCCTGGCGCACTTCCGGGCCTACTTCGAACGCGATTCGCGAAATGGCGGGCCCCATCCAGGCCACGAGGTCTGCAGGCTTGCCGAGCGCGAGCGCGGTGGCCTCAAGCACGCCGCCGCAAAGACCGCGCCAGCCGGCATGCGCAACCGCCACGGCACTGCCATTCCGTCGCGCAAAGATCACCGGCAGGCAATCAGCGGTCAGGACCGCGCATACCACCCCTGTGTTCTTTGTAAAGGCAGCATCGGCACGAGGTGTTGCTTCTTTGCTCGGCAGTTCGACCACATTGACGCCGTGCACCTGCAGAAGCCATTGCGGTTCACTGGGCAGGAAGCAGACGGATTTAAGCCTGCGACGATTTTCTGCAACGGCCTCGGGGTCGTCACCCACGTGCGCACCCAGGTTCAGCGACGTGTAGGGGCCGCTGCTGACCCCGCCGCGACGCAGGGTTGAGCCCGCGCGCACGGTCGGCGGTACCGGCCAGTCGGCGCTAAGCCAGTCACGCATCGTTGCCCACCCGTTTCGCGTGCCGGTCCAGCTCTGCGAGCAGCGCCTGAAAATCGGCAGGCGGCTCAATGTCGAAGGTAAGCGGCTCGTCGCTGACCGGATGCCTGAGTTCCAGCCGGGTTGCACAGAGCGCCTGCCGCCTGAAACCCCGCAAGGCGCCGCTGAGCGCGTCATCCGCGCCCGCCGGCAATCCCCAGCGGCCGCCGTACACCGGGTCCCCCAGCAGCGGATTGCGGCGATGCGCGAAATGCACCCGAATCTGGTGCGTGCGGCCGGTGTCGAGTTTCACCGAAATATAGGTATGCGCGGGAAAGCGGCGCAGCACGCGGTAGTGCGTGATCGCTGGCTTGCCGTCGGACTGGACCGCCATGCGCAGGCGATCGACCGGGTGGCGGCCGATTGGTGCGTCGATCGTACCGCCGGCAGTCAGGCGTCCCGTGCAAATAGCCTGGTAGTGCCTTGCGACCTCCCGTTCGGCAAGCGCACGCGTGAGCGCGGTATGGGCGGCCAGGTTCTTGCCGACGAGCAGCAGGCCGCTCGTTTCCTTGTCGAGCCGGTGTACGATGCCTGCCCGCGGCAGCTCGACGAGCTGCGGCGCGTGATGCAGCAGCCCATTCATAAGAGTGCCGCGCAGGTTGCCGGCACCGGGATGCACCACCAGCCCGGCAGGCTTGTTGATGACCAGCAGATCGCTGTCCTCGAAGACGACATCGAGCGCGATGGGTTCGGGGCGGCTCGTCACAGCAACCTCTGCCTGCGGCGTGACCACGACCATTTCGCCGCCCAGCACCGTGTCCCGGGGCCGACGGGCTTCGCCGTCGACGCTGATGTGGCCCTTTTTCAGCCATTGGGCCAGGCGGCTGCGCGAATAGTCGGGAAACATCCGCGCCAGCGCCTGGTCCAAGCGAGAGCCTGCCAGCTCCATCGGCACCGTTGATTGCAGGGACGGCTCGTCCATCAGCTAGATATCCTGTCCATCGGGAAACCGCAGAGTTTACGGTATACTCGCCGGCTTTGAGCGCTTCGGAGATCTAATTCCGCTGCCGGCTTTGCCCAAATTTGACTGACCAGAGACCATGAAACAGCTGCCACAATTTTTGACTTCCGTTTTCCGCGCCCGTACGCGCCGCTTATCGCTCGGCCTTGCCGCGCTGTTCGTGGCGCTGGTGTTTGCCGGCTGCGCCAGCAATGAGTCGGAAGAAGAAACGTTAATTAATAACGTCACCAAAGCTTACGAAACCGCACAGCGATCGGTAAGAAATCAGAACTATCGACGTGCCATTCAGATTTTCGAGGCACTGCAGGCACGCTTCCCGTTCAGCGATTTGTCGAAGCAGATTCAGCTCGAACTGATCCATGCGTATTACAAAGGCGGCAAGCCGGAGCAGGCGATCGAGGCTGCGGACACGTTTATGCGTGAGAACCCGACGCACGCACGTTACGACTACGCGATGTATATC
>JBATFU010000353.1:0-6501 GCA_049665065.1 Woeseia sp.
GCTTGAACTGAAGGCGCGCGCACAGCTTGAGGAACGTGATTACAGCAAACTGAACGAGGAAATCGGAGAGCAGCGGCGTGATCGCAAGTTTCGTGCGGGCCTGAATGCGAACTACGCGATCAGTGACATGTTCAGTATTGAAGGCGAGGCTCAGTTCTCTGACACAGCGTCGAACCTGGCAAGCGCCGACTTCGACGAGATGACCTACAGCATCAATCTTGCTGCTGAGTTTTGAGACGCGAAACCAGCTCGGGCGGCTCGGTCAACAGGCCGTAGCCAAATACCGGATCAAAACCGGGCCGTCCGAGATCCCGCGCATGGCTGATCAGCAAGGCGCGCAGTTCTTCCCCGCTTGCGGCACTGTCGCGATGCAATGCACCCACGATCACAGCAACGCGCGGCGCCGCCATCGAGGTACCGGACTCCAGACGCCAGCCGCCATTCGCATCTGCCACTTTGACGTCGACGCCAAGCGCAGCGAAATCCACGTGCGCGCCGCGATTCGCATAACGAAAAACCTGTTGCTTGCGGTCAACCGCGGTAACGCCAAGCACCGAATCATAAGCACCCGGATACATCGGCTCACCAGCAGGACCGTTGTTGCCAACGGCGGCGATCACAGCGGGCCCGTGCCTCACTGCCAGGCGCGACAAAGCCTGCTCAAGCAGCGAATTCGCTGGGCCGGCCAGGCTCATGTTGATGGCATCGACTTCTGCAGCCGCGAGCCAGTCAAGCGCTGCAATAAGGCTTTCCGTGCTGGCGCCCGGCGCATGGCCCGGCGCTTTGAAGAAAACGCCGGCGGAATAAATTGCGACAGGCGCGACACCGGCGCGGGCGATGACAGAAGCAACGGCCGTGCCGTGACCCGCCGGCCGTTCAGCATCGTGTGTCACAAAGTCCCTGGCAGTGATCGTTAAGTCCTGCAGCGAGAAATGCTGCGGCATGAGGGCGGAATCAATCAGGCCGATGCGCAATTCCGCATCGGCGCTGTTGCTTGCCGGCGATGCGGCCCGCTCGGTGGCATTCCCCGACAGGCCGCCTGCCTCTCCTGGGGTTATCTCGCTGGTCGCTCCATCTGGCAGGGCTTCAGCGTCTTGCAGGAAATACAGATGGTTGTAGTCGACCGCCGCACCCGGGAACGCGTTTTGCAGCTCAAGTGCTTTTTCAGCGAGCCCGTAACCCTGCGCCGCGCGCAAGGTCACGAGGGCCAAGCCAAGACCGGGCATATCGCGCTCGGCGACCACGGCGAGTCCCTGCGCGCGCAACAGGGCGAGCTGCTCACGTTCAATCAGCACAACCAGCGTGTTCTGTTCGATCGCGTTGCCGAAAGGATCAACGTCGGCAATAAACGGCCGCAGCGTGCCGGCAAGGTCCTGCCCGGTGCCGGCAATGCTGTTTGCGACCGTGCCGGCCAGAGCGTCCGTTGTTTCCGTTAATGCGCCAGGATCCGGCAAGGCGTCGGCTGGTAAACGATTCGCCTCTTCCAGTGCCGCTCGTTCGGCTTCAGCGGCGGCCCGTTCGGCTTCTTCAGCCTTGCGGCGCAGCTCGGCATCGAGGCGGTCGTCGACCCGCGGCAGTCGCCGCTCCAGCGAGCGGTCGATCGTGCGGTTCACGGGGCCGAGCCCGGCCTGTGCGGCGGCCGGCTGGGCCGCCAGGGACAGGGCACTGGCGCCCAGTATTATGTAAAGCGTTTTCAATGCGGTAGTGTTCACGTCGCTGTCCTCAAGAGTTTAAGTACCTATAATCTCGACGTTTTCACGCATTGAATTATTCCACCGGGAATAAATTAGCCCGGCCGGGCGTTGTCCGTGGAATAAAACCACAGGGTCATCCGTATGAACAAGCACAGGGGTCGCAGTTCCCCGGGCAGGCAGCAGGAACTGGTAGAGGTGTTACCTAACCTGCGGCGCTTCGCATTGAGCTTAAGCGGCAATATGGCCGATGCGGACGACCTGCTGCAAACGACAGTCGAGCGCGTTTTGACGCGTGGCCTGCCGGACGATGCAGAGGTGCTGCCCTGGACCATGAAGGTTTTGCGCAACCTGTGGATCGATGAGATCCGGTCACGCAAGGTCAGGAAGAACGCGACGCGCGACCCGACGTTCAGTGATGAACAGACTGTGGAAGGCGAAGACGATGCAATCGGCAAATTGTCGTTGCGGGAAATGCAGCAGGCACTTTCCGAACTACCGGAAGAACAACGCGCCGTGCTGGAACTGGTAGCCGTCGAAGGCTACTCGTACAAGGAAGCAGCCGAGTGTCTGGAGACACCGATCGGCACGATCATGAGCAGGCTGGCGCGCGCACGTGCCGCCCTCGCCGATCGCTTCGGACAGGACAGATAAGCGGCGTAAAGCCGGCGGAGAAGACGATGGAACCGAACCAAGGCTTTGCTACGCGGGATGACGAGCTGCTCTCGGCCATGCTCGATGGCGAACTCGACGACGCCGCGGCCGATGCGCTGACCGAACGGCTGGCACGCGAACCTGCGCTCGTAAAGCGCCTTGAAGCAATGCGCGGTGCGGATGCGTCCGTGCGCTCTCTGTTTGCGAAGGTTGACGACCTGCCGATGCCGCAGGGCATCGTCGATCTGCTCGCGGCAAACAGCGCACAGGCAACAAAACCCGCAGCCACGGTTATACCGTTTCCGCGGCGGATGATTGAGCGCTTCGCCACTGCGCCAGTCGCAATCGCCGCCAGCGTTGCACTGGCGGCCGGCTTCCTGGTCGACCGCCTGCTCGAAGAAACGCCGACGACAGCAACCGGGATCGAAGCGTTACAGGCGCGCACTGTGGCGCAGGATTCTGCTGTTTTCGAACTGTTGGAGAACGGCAGGAGTGCCACCGCAATAACGTTGCCGGACGGCTCGACGGGCCGTGTGCTGCTGACGTTTGCCGCGGAAGATGGCGCCTGGTGCCGTCAGCTCAGCGTCGACAGCGCCAGTGCTTCGGTCCAGGCCCTCGCCTGCCGCCGCAACGGTACCTGGCAAAACGAAGTACTCGCATTTGCTGAACCGGCTGGCGGCGAATTCATGCCGGCCTCCGCAGCAACGCTCGCGATCGTCGGCAGTGCGGTTGATCGCATGCTTGGCAATGGCGAGCCGCTCGACGCAGCGGCGGAAAACGACATCCTGCAAAACGGCTGGAAAAAGAATCATTGAAAACTGTGGAATAAACCTCAGGACTCAAGCGTTAACCTGATAACAATGCGCAACCAAGGAACGATGGAAAGCGTCGAGAGCGTTAAACCATCCCATGTAAAGGAGGACTTATGTTAAATCTATCCACTATCGCTCGTACCGCCACCGTGCTGGCAGCCCTCGCAATGGCCGCCTGTGCATCATCGCCGCAGTACGTCGCTGCAGACGACTCGGATGATTTCGGTCACTACAGCACCAAGCTCGCGGATAATCGTTATCGGGTGGTTTACAACGGCAATGACCGTATTAACCTGAACAAGACCAAAGACTACGCATTGCTGCGTGCCGCAGAGTTGACGCTGCAGGAAGGCTACAGCTGGTTCGAAGTCGTGGATCGCGCGACGACGACCAAAGAAACGGGCAGCCGCGAACCGCACTCCGGCGTTGGCGTGGAACGCAGCTACGAAGTAGAACGTAACTGTGGCCTGCTGGGATGCAGCGAGCGCGTTCGCCCGAGCACCACCGTCGGCATGCATGTCGAGACCGGTTCGCCCGAGTCAGCACACAGCTATGCACTTGAAGTGCTGATGGGCAACGGCGAGATACCGGAAAAAGGCGGCAATTTCTATGACGCCAGCAGCGTTGCCAAGTCGATCTGGGAACGCATGTAGTTCAGCAAAAGCTTGGGAAGTAACAGGCAGGCCGCAGCAACGCGGCCTGCCTTTTTTTTGTATCTGCCAAGCCCGATCGCTTGGCGTCGGCACCGCGTTTGACTTAAGCTCAGCGGCCCGCCGGCGCCCTGGCGCCTGCCGCTTCCCAAAGGTCAATCGGAAATACTGATGCATCGGATTGCAAGAACTGCCGCATTTTCTGCTGGTGTAATCTTCAGCACGCTACTGACCCAGTCAGCGGTCGCCGCGAAAAATGAAATCGAAGCCGCGTACCAGGAACAAATCGCGGCACTGCGAGCGCAGCCCGCAGTCGCTGACGCGCTGGACTACGTACTTGCCATCGAGCAGCGCTCACACGACGACCTGATTGAACTGACCGAAATTCCGGCGCCGCCTTTCAAGGAAAGCCAGCGCGCGGCGCGATTTGCCGAGCTGCTGCAGGAGGCGGGCCTCACGGACGTGACGATTGATGAAGTCGGCAACGTCATCGGCAGACGACCGGGCAAAAACGGCGAGCGCGTGATCGCGTTCAGCGCGCATCTCGATACCGTGTTCCCGGAGGGTACCGATGTAACGGTAAGAACAGACGGCAAGAAACTGCGTGCGCCAGGCATCGGCGACAACAGTCGCGGCCTGGTGGTCGTGCTGGGCGTGTTGCGGGCATTGCAGCACGCAAACGTTGCGACCGATGCGGACGTTTTATTTATCGGCAATGTTGGCGAAGAAGGTCTCGGCGACCTGCGCGGCGTGAAACACCTGTTTCGCGATGGCGCGGAAAAGATTGACGCACTGATCGCTGTCGATGGCGGGCGTACCGATCGCATTGTCTACGGCGGAGTGGGCTCGCACCGCTACCGGGTAACCTTCAAAGGACCCGGCGGGCACTCCTGGGGCGCATTCGGCACGGCGAATCCGCATCATGCACTCGGTCGCGCGATCGCCCTGTTCGACAAGGCCGCCTTGCCGATCACGAAATCCGGTGTGAAAACGTCCTACAACGTCGGCCGGATTGGTGGTGGCACGTCAGTTAACTCGGTGCCTTTCGAGTCCTGGATGGAAGTCGATCTGCGCTCCGGCGACCAGAAAAAAATTGATGAAATTGATGCAGCGCTACACAAGGCAGTGGCACAGGCGCTGAGAGACGAGAACGCCGAGAAGTCCCGCGGCGCGAAGCTGACGGTCGACATGGCAAGAGTGGGCACGCGCCCGGCGGCCAGGGGAGATCGCGATTCGCCGCTTGTGCAGCGCGCGATGGCGGCAACGAGTTCCTACGGAATCCGGCCACAGCTGCGCATCTCCTCAACCGATGCCAACCTGCCAATCTCGCTTGGCGTGCCCGCCGTGACGATGAGCCGTGGTGGCGAAGGCGGCGATGCGCATGCACCGAGCGAGTGGTGGCGCAATGACGAAGGGCATGTCGCGATACAGATAGGCATCCTGACCTTGCTCGCGGAAGCAGGATTTGCCAACTAGCCCTCGGTGGTACCTCAGGTCTTCCGAGGTTCACTCGTGAGCGTCAAACGACGCGGTTTTTAGCAACGCGAACACCGGCATGTCGGGCTGCAATTGCAGTTCCCTGACTGCCTGTCGCGTGAGCTGGCAGCGCAGAATGGAACCCGCGACCTCGATATGTGCCATGGCGAAGGCCTGGTCGGCGAACTCTTCGATTGTCAGGAGTCGACCGCACAGCACGTTGCGAATACTGATATCACGTGGCTCGGACGTCGCGAGGGCGACCTCCCCCGCCCTGACCCGCAGCAAGACGTGCTCGCCCGGTGTGAGGCGCGGCCGCTGCGGAACAAACATTGCCTGCCCGCCGACCTGCAGTTCGGTCAAACTGAGATCCGCAAGTTGTCGCACGACTACGGCATCGAGCACCGACGACACGTCGAACCTGGAACCGACTAACGCAGGGTGCAAATCGTTAAGCACGGAGCGCGTTGCGCCCTGTGCATGCACCCGACCGGCGTCGAGCACGATAACCTCGTCAGCGAGTCGCAGGATCTCATCAACCGAATGACTCACGTAAATCGTGGGCAGGGAAAACCTGGCTTGCAATGATTCGAGGTACGGCAGGATGTCTTCCTTGCGCGCCACGTCGAGCGCCGCCAGCGGTTCATCGAGCAGCAGCAGTTGCGGGTTGCACAAAAGTGTACGGCCCAGCGCGACGCGTTGCCGCTCGCCGCCCGACAGGCCCGCAACATCTCGCTGCAACAGCGGCGCGAGATCCAGTGCATCGATGACGTCAGCCTGCTGTGGACCGTAACCACCATTGCGAGTGGCGGCGAAATCGAGATTGCCGGCAACGTCGAGGTGCGTGAACAGTCGCGCATCCTGAAACACGTAACCGACCGGGCGCCGATGCGGCGCAAGATGCAGGCGCTTTTTAGAGTCCAGCCAGCATCGATCACCCACGCTGACGCGGCCTGTCGCCGTCGTTTCAAAGCCGGCGATAACCCGCAGCAAGGTACTCTTGCCACTGCCGCTCGGACCGAACAAACCGGTGACACCCTGCAGCTTCACCGCAGCCTGCACGTCCAGTGCAAAATCATGCAGCGCAAGCTGCAGATCGAGCGTCAGCAGTTTCTCCGCACTAGCCGACACGGATATCACCCCGGCTGTTGGTCGCGTAGACGAAAAGCAAAACGATAAACGAAATGAGCAGCAGGCCGGCGGACAGGACGTGCGCGG
>JBATFU010000354.1:0-12724 GCA_049665065.1 Woeseia sp.
AGGCTTCTGCGCTGCGCGACACAGGTCTCAATTCCTGCATTTATCCTCTCGAAACACGGGTCGCTGAGAGTCTCGTCACAGTCACGGCGGGCGCCGTCCAGCATGCTGCTGGCACGCGAATCACGAGGGCTTCCCATGGCTGAAGTCGCCAGCAATATTGTCCAGTTTCCGCTCGACCGGCGGCGTGAACTGAAGAGTTGTCCGCATTGCGGCACCCGCAGCGATGTCTACCGCATCGGCCGCCTGTTGTGGGCGTACTGTGATGAGCACGAAGTGCGCTGGGTCGTCGCTGATTTTCACGAAGCCACGCCAACCGCCATGGATCGCCAGCAACTGCGCCGCGGTCTGGAATTCCTCTCGTCCTTCGACGAAGTGTCCCGCTAATACTCAGGCAGATTCTGCCGCTCTGCAGCCACACAGGGCTCGCATGATATAAAGCGCCGGGTACGGCTTCCCGTGACTCAAGGCGCTACCCATGAAGTTTTTCCTGACCCTGCCCATCCTGCTCGTCGTTGCGGGCTGCGATCCCGGCGTTACAACGGCGCCATCTGACGAGCTCGCGATCAGCGAAATCCAGGGCGACAGCCCGGCAAGCCTGCTTGCCGGGCAGAACGTGACAGTACGCGGCGTCGTAACCGGTGACTTCCAGGACGATGACGCGGATCGCCAGAACAACCTTGGCGGTTTTTACCTGCAGTCTGTCCGCGATGACGGCGACCCTGGAACCTCCGAGGGTCTGTTCGTGTTCGATCGCAAGGGCGGCGGTCCGGACGTTGCCGTCGGTGATCTGGTACGGGTAAGCGGTATCGTTGAAGAGCGCTTCTTCGAAACGCAGTTGACCGCAAACTCGATTGAAAAAATCGGCACAGCGGAAGTTAGCGCCACGGATCTGTCGCTGCCTGCAAACGCCATCACTGAAAACAGTGACGGCAACCTGATTGCTGATCTTGAGCGTTTTGAGGGCATGCTCGTGCAGGTGCCGCTAACCCTGTATGTGCAGGACCTTGCAAACCTCGAGCGCTACGGGGAAATCCTGCTGGCGCCGGTGCCGCGCCAGCTTCAATTCACGTCAACGCAGGAACCCGATCCGGCGGCCTATCGCGAGCACCGGGCGCGGGTCGCCGCGCAGACGCTGATGCTCGATGACGGCCGCGCCCAACAGAATTTGCATCCAGTGCGTTACGCGGACGCATTGCAGGGCAGGGCGCCGCGGCTGGGTGACGCCGTAGACGGTGTGCAAGGCGTGCTGCGTTTCAGTCGCGGTAGCGGACCGAACGGGCTCGAAACGTGGCGCCTGATGCCGACAGCAGAGCCGCGTTTCGCTGTCCGCAATCCGCGTCCGGCAGCGCCAGGCGTCAAAGGCGACGTCGTTGTCGCGAGCATCAATTTGTTGAACTATTTCTCCACCCTCGACACTGGCAGCGCTCGCTGCGGTCCGCTACGTGATGCCGGGTGTCGTGGCGCGGAGTCCGTTGCCGAGTTGGCGCGACAGCGCGTGCGCACCGCCAATGCAATCAATCAGTCAGGAGCCGATGTCGTCGGCCTGATGGAACTTGAGAACAATGAACGTGAATCGATCGAGGATTTGCTTGATGCCGTTTCTCAAGCAGGCGACAAGTGGCAGTTTATTGATACGGGCACGATCGGCGATGACACGATTCGCGTTGCGATAATTTATCGCTCTGATCGGGTGGAACCCGTTGGTGAGTTCGCCATTCTTGATGGCAGCGTGGATGCGCGCTTTAACGCTGCGCGTAATCGCCCTGCGCTTGCCCAGACGTTTCGGGCCAAGAGCAACGACGGGCGCTTTACGCTGGCGGTCAATCACCTGAAGTCCAAGGGCTCGCCCTGCGACGTGGACGGTGACCCTGATCGCGGCGACGGGCAGGGCAACTGCAACCTTACCCGCACGCGGGCGGCGCTGGCACTCGCCGACTGGCTGCAAAGTGATCCGACCGCAAGCGGTGATAATGACCTGCTCATCATCGGTGACCTGAACGCCTACATGAATGAAGACCCGGTTCGGGCTCTGGAGAACGCAGGGTTTGCAAATCTCGTGAGGCAATACTCCGGGCAGGACGCCTGGTCATTCGCGTTCAGGGGTGAGTCCGGCGTACTGGATCACGCGCTGGCATCGACGACGCTCGCGCCACAAGTCAGCGATGTCCGGGAATGGCACATCAATGCTGACGAAGCACCGTTGTACGACTACAACCTGAACTTTGATCGAGACCCGGCCTTGTTTGACGCGCGCGCTCCGTGGCGCGCCGCAGATCATGATCCGTTACTGATCGGCCTGACCCTGATGCCCGATTGAGCGGTTGCCGACTCCCGGTTGGCGTGTCAGTCTAGCGGGCGGTACTTGCACAGGGGAACGTAATGAGCAGCGCCATTGCCAGGCACCTCGACTGGGAGACCGTGCCACTCGAGACCGTCAACCCGATGATGCAACGGCGAATCATTACCGGCGAGCTCATGACCGTCGCGCGCATCTGGTTCAAGGATGGCTTTCACGTGCCACGCCACAGCCATCACAACGAGCAGATTACGCAGGTTGTATCCGGCGTTCTGCGTTTCCGGATTGGCGAGCAGGGTGATGAGGAGATTGATATCGGCCCCGGCGAAGTGCTCGTGATTCCTGCCAACCTGCCGCATGAAGCGCTGTGCATCGGTGATGTTGAAGAAATCGACATGTGGGCGCCGCGCCGCGATGACTGGCTAAATAAAAGTGATGACTACCTGCGGCAGTGACATCAGGCTTTGCACTTCAACTTAATTTTGCACTACGGATAATCGTATGACACGAACCTTGTTTTTGCTTGCCGGCCTGCTGTTGTCGATGGCAACGGCAGCCGAGTTCCGCACCTTCAGCGCACTGGACGTCTTCGAGCTCGAGTACGCGACGAACCCGCAGATTTCACCGGACGGCAGCCAGATTATTTACGAGCGCCGTTCCAACGACATCATGATCGATGCCACGCGCTCCAATCTGTGGCTGATCGATGTCAAGAGTGGCGAACAAAGGCCCTTCGTCTCCGGTCTTGAATCGGCGTCGTCACCGGTCTTCTCGCCGGACGGCAAGCGCATCGCGTGGCTGCAGAGCACCGAGCAGGGCAGCGGCATTTACGCGCGCTGGCTCGACGGTGGCGACACGGCACTGCTGGCGACGCTGCGTGAAGACGCCGCGTCCTTGAGCTGGTCGCCCGATGGCCGCCACCTCGCATTCGTCATGTCCGTGCCCGCCGAAACGAAGCCGCTGGCGAAACCGCCGGAGAAACCGGAAGGCGCCGAATGGGCAGAGGCTGTAAAGACCATAGATTCCGTATTGTATCGGCGCGACGGCGAAGGGTTTGTCGAGCCTGCTTATGCCCAGATTTTTCTGCTGCCTGCCGACGGTGGTACGCCGCGCCAGTTAACGAGCGGGGACTTCATGCACGAGGGTCCGTTGTCCTGGTCCCTGGATGGCGCGCAGATACTCTTCTCGGCGAACCGCGATGCGAACTGGGAGTACGAGCCGATGGACGCTGACATCTGGTCGGTGTCCGTTGTCGACGGCGAGTTGCGGCGGTTGACGACCGCTGCCGGTCACGAATCCGCGCCGCGCGTTTCGCCAAACGGCAGGCGTGTCGCTTACCTTTATCAGCACAACCGGAAAGTGCCGTATCGCAATTCAGTCCTGCATGTCATGGACAGCGACGGCAGCAACGACGCCGTCATAACCGCAGATCTGGATCGCTCGGTCAGCAACGTGCAATGGGCCGCCAATGGTCGCAGTGTCTACCTGCAATACGATGATCACGGTGAGACACAGGTTGCGCGCGTAACGCTCGATGGCGATGTGACTACGGTAGCGACTGGCCTCGGTGGCACCACGCTTGGCCGGCCTTACCTGAGCGGCACTTTCAGTGTCGCCGGGAACGGCACCGTTGCATTCACTAAGGGTACGCCGTATCGGCCGGCTGACATTGCCATCGCGGAGCGCCGTGGTTCACGCGTGCTGACCGCGCTGAATGACGACCTGCTGGCGGACCGAACGTTGGGACAAGTACAGGAAATTCGCTATGCATCATCGCTGGACGGTGCCGAGATCCAGGGCTGGTACATTACGCCGCCAGGCTTCGATGCAACGCGCAAATACCCGCTCATCCTGGAAATACACGGCGGACCGCACCTTGCCTACGGTCCGCAGTTCTCTGCCGAGATGCAGCGCTATGCGGCCGAAGGCTACGTCGTTTTCTACGACAATCACCGCGGCAGCAGCTCCTACGGCGAAGCGTTTGGCCTGCTGCTTCAAAACAAGTATTCGAGTGAAGAGGATTTCGCGGATCACATGTCAGGCGTTGACGCGCTTATCGCACGTGGTTTCATCGACGCGGACAACCTGTTTATTACCGGCGGTTCGGCAGGCGGCATTGCAACTGCCTATGCAATCGGACTGACCAACCGCTTCCGTGCCGCTGCCGTGGCCAAACCCGTCATCAACTGGATATCGAAGACACTCACTGCTGATTCCTATGTGTACCAGACCCAGTTCCAGTTTCCCGGCATGCCCTGGGACGAGTTTGCGCACTACTGGCAGCGTTCGCCATTGTCACTCGTAGGCAACGTCAAGACGCCAACGCTGCTGTTGACGGGCGAAGAAGACCAGCGCACGCCTATCTCGGAAACCGAACAGTTCTACCAGGCGCTGAAACTGCGCAAGGTTGATGCGACGATGGTGCGCATTCCCGGATCGGGGCATGGCATCGCTGGCAGGCCATCGCGGCTTGTTGCGAAAGTGGATAACATCCTCGCGTGGTTTGCGCGCTATCGCACCGACAGAAAGTAGTAGGCAAGCCAATGCGCAGAGAAGCCCTGATGGTTCGATTCCTGTTGACGTTACTCGTCTGCGTGGGCATTGCGGCCTGCGAGCCTGCGGCTGAATCTTTCCTCCCCGAGTACGCGCAAATCGATTTGCTGATCGAAAACGGCCGACTTGTCGATGGCAGCGGCAGCGCTGCGCGCGACGCTGACGTCGCAGTCGTCGGTGAGCGCATCGTGTTTGTCGGTGATGCGCAGTTTAATGAGGATGACCTGGCCAACCGCATCGTGCGCCGCATCGATGCGAATGGCCGTGTGATAGCGCCGGGCTTTATCGACTTGCATTCGCACGGCGATCCCCTTGCAACCCCGGAGCTTGAGAACTTCCTGGCAATGGGCGTCACAACCATCTCGCTGGGCCAGGACGGGGATAGCCCCGACGTGGCCAGCCTGGCTGACTGGCTGGAGCGAGTTGCTGAAAACGGCATCGGTACGAACCTCGCAATGTTTGTCGGCCACGGCACTCTGCGCGACCGGTCCGGAATAGGCCTTACCAGGAATCCGCCACCCGAGGCGCTCGAGCGTATGGCAACGCTGCTCGATGATGCGCTTGACGTCACGTTTGGCATGAGCAGCGGTCTCGAATACAACCCGGGCCTGAATGCGGATAAGGCGGAGCTGCTCGCACTCGCACGTGTCGTCGGCAAGCGCGACCGCATTATCATGAGTCACCTGCGCAATGAAGACGACGATGAGCTCGAAGGCGCTATCGCGGAATTGCTTGATCAGGGCGAGTTTGCACGCGTGCACATCTCGCACCTGAAATCCGTCTACGGCAAAGGCGCCGATCGGGCCGCTGAGATTCTGCGTATTATCGAAAGTGCGCGCGCGAACGGCATCGACGTCACCGCAGACATGTATCCCTACACGGCAAGCTACACTGGCATTGCCATTGTGTTTCCGGTGTGGGCGAAAACGCGCGAGCAGTTCGAGATTGCGCGGGCAAGCCGTCGGGCCGAGCTGGCCGCTTACTTGCGGGAGCGCGTCATGCAAAGAAACGGGCCCGAAGCAACGCTGCTCGGCACAGAACCGTTTACGGGCAAGACCCTGGCCGATCTGGCGCACGAGCTGGAGATGCCGTTCGAAGACGTGCTGATCGATGTGCTCGGCCCGCAAGGTAGTTCCGGCGCCTATTTCGTGATGAACGAGGAGCTGCAGTCGAATTTGCTGAAGAGTCCCTGGGTCGGAGTGTGCTCCGACGGCAGCCCGACGGGCTACCACCCGCGCGGGCATGGCACGTTCGCGAAAATCATTGAGCAATACGTGATGCGCGACCAGCTGCTCACGCTGGAACAGGCTATTGCGAAAATGACCTCGTTCGCCGCGGATGTTCTGAAGATCAGCGATCGGGGCCGGATAGAGGAAGGCTTGTATGCGGACCTCATTGTCTTTGATCCCGCCAGCGTGAAAGCGCAGGCGAGTTACACGCGGCCGCTGACGCTGGCAGAAGGTTTCGATTTTGTCGTCGTTAACGGCGTTGTCGCACGCGAGAATGAGACGCTAAACGGCGCACGTGCCGGCAAAATATTGAGGCCCGAGGCGCCATGAAACCGCCTATGACCGGCATCGCGGCAGCCCGGAACTGGCTGGGCAGTGCAGACTTTCGTGCCGGGCCGATTTTTGAAATTGAAAACGCCGGCGCGCCTTTGGTACTTGATCTCGGCACCGGCAGCCTGGCGCTGGGTGAGCCCCTTGATAACCTCGATGTGCTTCGCTTCAGTGAGCTGATCGAGAAAGCAATGCAGCAACACGGTGCAAAGCTTGCGTTCGGGCGCTGGGGCGAGCGTCGCGCGTTATACAAATCCGAACATTTCATCACCGGTGACGAACCCCGCGTGGTGCATCTGGGCATTGACGTGTTCTGTGCCGCGCGCACCAACGTGCTCGCACCACTCGATGGCGTTGTCGAGATCGTCGCCAACAATGCCCGCGAACTGGATTACGGCCCAATGGTGATCCTGAAGCACAGCACGCCCGGCGGGCAGACGTTCTACACGCTGTACGGCCATCTCGGTGAAGACTGTCTGAAGATGTTGCGTGCCGGCATGCCGATCGGCGTTGGTGAGCGCATTGCGACCGTTGGTGCGCCGCCCGGCAACGGCAACTGGCCACCGCATCTGCATTTCCAGGTAATTCTCGATCTGCTGGACCTGGGACGGGAGTTTCCGGGGGTTGCCACCGTGGCCGAGAGTGAGCGCTGGCTGGGGCTGTCACCAAATCCTGCGTGCTTCTTTCCAGAGGTGGGCGCCAAACAGCTGGACGGTCGTCCGGGTCGTCATTGATTGGTGCGCAAAGCTTTCCAGATGCCAGCGATTTTTTTCAATCTCGCATTGAACTGAGGTCGTTGCCAAACATCAGTCGCTGCGGGCAGTCACCGCCTACAATGTCGTGCCAATAAACAAATAAATCGCCACACTGATTACGCCAACGACCAGCGCATACGGCATCTGCGTCTTAATGTGATCGATGTGGTCGGAGGCTGCGCCGGTGGACGCGAGTATCGATGTGTCCGACAGCGGCGAGCAGTGATCGCCGAATACGCCGCCGCCGGCTACAGCCGCAACGGTCGCGTAGACCACCGGCGCGAGTTCGTTATCGGCGAAGGTGAAGGCCAGCGGCGCTGCAATCGGCATCATGATCGCGAACGTGCCCCAGGACGTGCCGGTCGAAAACGCGATGACGCCGGCAATAAGAAACGTCAATGCAGGAAGCAGGGCAGGGGTCAGCCAGCCTTCCGTTTGCGCAACGATATATTCAGCAGTGTTCAGGTTGTCGGACAGCTCGTTCAGTGCGTAAGCAAAGGCCAGGATGATGATGGCGGGCATGACACCTTTGATGCCGGACATTGCCGTGTTCGTGATATCTGACAGCGGGATGCCCTGTATGCGCATCGTAATGCCCGCGACGATCGAGGAGAGCAAAAAGGCTTCCATCGTCAGCGCTGATTGCGTGAAGTAAAACGAGCCGGCCGCAACACCGATGACGATCATCACCGGTAGTACGAAGTTCCAGAACAGGCTGGTGCGGACGCCGTCAAAAGGAACAATGTCTGTCAATTCCCGCGCCATTAACGGCTCGGCTCCGTCGGCGAGTACCTTGCCCTCGTTCTGTGCGCGCGCTTCCGCTTTTTTCATCGGCCCAAATTCCGGAACGATGCCTCCGGCAATCAAGCCCACCATAACGACCGCGAGAATGGCGTAAACGTTGTAGGGAATGGTCGAAACAAACACCTGAATGGCGTCGCTGCCGTTTTCGACCGGGCCCATGCCGATCAGCAAGCCTGCGATAAATACTGCCCAGCCGGTAATCGGCACGAGCACGCTGACCGGCGCCGACGTCGAATCTGCGATGTAGGCAAGTTTCTCGCGCGAAATGCGGAATCGATCAGACAGGTTGCGCATCGTGGAGCCAACGAACAAGGGGCTGAAGTAGTCGCTGAAGAATACGAACATACCCATGAACCAGGCGACAAGCTGCACGCGCATGCGGGTCATGCTGAGGCTTTCCACCCAATCCGAAAAGTTGCGAATCGCGCCCGTCCGTTGAAAAAATGCGATGGAAACGCCGATGAACAGTTCGAGCAGCAGCACCCAGGAGAAGCTTTCAGTGCCGAGCGCGCGTTTTAGCAGGTTCGGAAAGCCAAGCAGGCCTTCCCCGGCAACGAAGACGCCGACGATACAGGCGACCGCCAATGAAAAAATGGTGTTGCGCGTGACGAATGCCAGCGTTATTGCGACGCTGGCCGGCAGCAGTGACCAGGCGCCTACCGCTATCGACTCTTCCACTACGTTCCCCCTTGTTTCGACCGAACTTACAGCAAAGGCGTCTGGCTTACACTTCGGCGCGCGCTTTTCGTCGTTCCAGGGCCGAGATAATCCTGAAGCCAAGTCTGCGGAACGGCTCGGGCGGCATGCGGCTCGCACGCCCGAAAAGTGCCGTTACGTCTGCGGATTCCTGACCGAGCATTTTTTCCGCGAGCAGTTTGCCAAAAAGCGTGCCCTTGACCACGCCGCCACCGTTACAGCCCGCTGAAATGAAGAGTCCCGGCTTGAGCTCACCCCAAATGGGTGCGGCGTTGTAAGTAAACCCGGTAGCGCCGCCCCATACAGAAGCGAACGCGACATCTTTGAGATGCGGGTAGCGCCGCGCGAGTGCCTCACGAAGTTTATTCGTTACCGCCCCAAGCTCGACTTCACGTTCGTAGCCGTATAGCGATCGAACCAGCAGGCGGCCATCTGCTGTGCGGCGCAAGGTGCTGCCGAGTCGATGTGCCGGCAACACCCCCCACTGGGCATCTTCACCACATTGCGACAGTAAGGCTGGCGGCAGCGGTTCGGTCAATGCGGCGTACGTGTACATCGCCGCAATTCGTTCGCCGGCAAGGCCAAGCCCTTTGCAAAATGCATTGTTGGCGACGATGACCTGCGACGCGGTGATTTTGCCTTTTGGCGTATGCAGCTGCCATTGCGCCTTGCTACGCGTTATCGACAAGGCTGGCGTGCGCTCAAAAAGTCTTGCGCGAGGCGGTAATAAGTTGACGAGACCCCGAATCAACGCGGCGGGTTGCACGAGGTAGCAATGCGGCGAGTAAAGTCCCTGCTGGTAAAACGTTGTGCCAATGCGTGTGGCAAGCGCGCTTTTGTCGAGACTTTCGAAAGGCAGGCCGGCAGTCTCAAGAAAAGCAGCGTAACGCTGCAGTGAGGTCTGGCCCTCGGGGCCGGCTGCTGCGCGGTAGGTGCCACTGCGCACCAGGTCGCAATCGATGCGATGCGATTCAACGTCGGCACGCAGCGCGTCCATCGTTGCCTTTAGTAGCTCATTACACTGCCGCATGCGCGCAATGTTTTCGGTGTCAACATCGTGCGCCAGTGCAACTTCAAGCAGGAATCCCGAGTTGCGGCCCGCATTGCCCTCGCCGATGGTAGCGGAATCAACGAGTACGACATCGCAATCCGGCGCCAGCTGCGCCAGGCGTCGCGCTGCGGCAATACCTGTGTAGCCGGCGCCAATGATCGCAACATCGCAGCGAATACTCTCATTCAGTGGAGGCGCGGAATTGCGCTGTGGAAGCAGCGAATTCCAGCCACAAGTGTGACGCATGTCTGGAAATTGAGAAGTTTTTTTCATCAATGTTTTGTCAACTCGCTGCGGTTTTATGCACGCGACCAGTGTGCGGATGCATCGCTCGAAAACAACTTTCAATCGCAACACGTTGAATTTCGGTGGATACGGCCAGATCTTTACGAGCGTTGATCGACTTATGTTTGGTAAGTGCCATTACATAAGTTCTTATCACAATGTCTGCTTGTTGCCGCGTCGCGTACTTGAGACAGGTTTTTTTTCTGGATGCCTTTGTTAGTTTCCTGACCATAGAACTCAAACACCAAATTGGATTCATAAACAGACGATAGTCATTTACTGAAAAAGGCAAACCGATCGAAAGATTGGGACGCAAAGCCACCGGTCTAAGGGTAATTACCTAGGATAGCGGGGCTACCAGTAGAATACACTCGATATGCGCTGTTCTGGCGCGCCGTCGGTCGTGCATTTCATTGGTTCGTTCCTTTGGTCCTCAGAGATTGAGGTAGCCGCCAAGTCTTTCGATTTCAGTTTGCCTGCCAGCCTGGCAGGAGCCACTGATGTTAACGAAAGACCTATTGAACGCATGCCGCAAGCACACGATGCTGCTGGTTTTTCTGATCGTACTAAGCGGCTGCCTGCCTACGGCGGAACCGGATACCCCGGATGAAATTGTCGTAGGCGATCCCGGCAGCGATGCGACGGTGCACAGGGTCTCAGGGAGCGTTGGTGATGGCCCGATTACGGACGCGCAGATTCGCGTCACCGCGCGTGACGGGCGCAACCTTGTCACTACGTCGAGCAGTGCGACGGCCAGCTACGACATCTCTGTAGAGACTGAATCGGCTGACTATCCGCTGCTAATCATCGCTACTGGCGGCACCGATCTCGTCACGCTCACGAGCCCCGATTTCGACATGCAGAGTGTGGTCAAGAATCCTGGCGAAAGCTCCGTCGCCAACCTGAATCCGTTCACGACGATTGCGATTGAACTGGCAAGCGATTTGCAGGGCGGGGTGACAGCGGCAAACATCGACAGTGCCTTGCAGATCGTGGTCCGAGAGTTGAACAGTGGTCTGAACAACCTGACTGGCAGCGCGGTGCTTCAGTCTGCCGTGAGCGGCAGCAATATCGCGGAACTCGTGCGCGCTTCGGAGGCCCTGGGCGAACTCGTACGCCGCACACGTGACGCGCTCAGTGCGGCTGGCCAGATTGAAACCGGCAACAGCATTGTCGCTGCACTGGGTTCAGATCTGGTTGATGGCAAGCTGGATGGTCGTGGCGGACCGCGCGCAAACGCCAGGATTGCGGCAGTGGCAGGCGTGCTTCGTGCGCAGATCGCACTGGAAACCATGCAAAACCAGTTGCGGGTGCAGGGCACCGATGCCGCAGGCCGCATGGCAACTGCAATGGGCCAGGTATTTTCCGGCAGTATCAATCCGAGCCTTGCCGATCTGCGCGCAACCGCAGATCAGATTAGCGCACTGCAGGTTGGCACAATTGCTGTGCATGCCCTTCAGCCGAGCACCGATTTTGAGAATCTGCTTGCCGAATCGGCAGCGATCAGCGCAGGCATGAGTTCAGCGCAGGTGCGCCAGGCCGTTTCCGGCGAGGCACGCAGCGCGTTCGATACTGGTGTTGTAGCGATCGCTACGGCCTCTGCCGTCGAGATTGACCTGATCAACGAGGTATTGCGCAGCGGTTCGGTGCCGGATGGCAATTCGGCGCCGACGATTTCCGGCACACCGGCAACAACGGTCAGTGTGGGTGCAACTTACAACTTTCTCCCAAGCGCCAGTGATACCGATGGCGATGCGCTTACGTTCTCAATTTCCGGTAAACCGGCCTGGGCCGCGTTTAATTCCAGCACCGGGCGCCTGCGCGGCGTACCGCAAGAAGCAGATGCCGGCAGCTACCAGGGAATCGTTATCAGCGTCAGCGACGGGCTGGAAACAGCTAGCTTGCCGGCGTTTACACTGACGGTGCGGGCGATTGCAGGCAATACGCCTCCCACGATCAGCGGTAATCCGGCTACTGAGGCCCAAGTAGGTCAGGCGTATTTGTTCCAGCCGTCAGCAGCCGATGTGGACGGTGACCAGCTTTCGTTCAGCATCAGCAATCGCCCGGCCTGGGCATCGTTCGATGCGGCGACAGGGGCTTTGTCGGGCACTCCCTCGGCCGCCAGCGTGAGAGTCTGGCCGAATATTGTCATTACAGTAAGTGACGGCGAAGACACGGCGTCACTGGCGGCGTTCACTTTCAATGTTAGCGATATCGTGACGGCCAACACGCCGCCAGCGATAAGCGGGAATCCAGCCACGGAGATCAATGTCGGGCAGGCCTATTCGTTCCAGCCGGCAGCATCCGATGCAGACGGCGATGCGCTTTCGTTCAGCATCAGCAATCGACCAGCCTGGGCGGCTTTCGACACGGCAACAGGCGTCCTGACCGGCACGCCAGCGGCAGCCCACGTCGGCGCCTGGTCCAACATTGTCATCACAGTGAGTGACGGCGAAGATGCGGCATCACTGTCACCGTTCACGATCAACGTTAACGATGTTGTAGTGAATAACACGCCACCAACCATCAGCGGCAATCCTGCATCGCAGGTCGTCGCCAATTCGCCCTACACGTTTACACCGCAGGCTAACGACGCTGATGGTGACAACCTGACGTTTAGCGTGCAGGGTTTGCCGTCCTGGGCTACTTTTGATTCTGCCAATGGCCGTATCTCGGGGACGCCGGCAGAATCCGATGCGGCGACTTATAGCGGTATTCGAATCAC
>JBATFU010000355.1:0-2809 GCA_049665065.1 Woeseia sp.
TTCCGGATCATCCCCTGTATTGAAATCGAGCCGACCGGTCGACATCATGTCCGCCGTTTCGCGCACGACTGACAATTCTGTCTCAACCTGCTTGAGCTTGACGGTCGAATGCAGATTCTCCTGCGCGCGGTCAGACAGCTCTTCGCGTAACTCATGAGTCTTCTTCACTGATTCCCGCAGATCCCTGCGTAATTTATCGATCTCGGCGCGCTGGTCGTTGATTGTTTTCGCGTATTCATGGACGGTGCCGGTCACTGCAGCGAGTTCCTTGTCGCGCTCTGCCGCCGCTCCCTCGATTTTGGCTGCACTTGAACGAGCCACTCGCAGCTCAGCTTCAAGCGAACGGATGCGATCTTCCCGCGGGTCTCGTTCTTTTACGGCGAAGCGGCGGCTGGCAAATTCGCCCAGTTTCGCCACGAGCCAACCGGCGGCAAAAGCACCGACTACGAAAAACAGCAGGGATTGTGGCGATTCATCGATCATCTGAGTCCTTTTCGGGACTGCGAAACTGCCCCAAGACTAATAACATTTGCCGCTCAAGACAGGACCGAGTTCTCAATCCCGCAGCAATTCTTCTGAAAGTGCGGCGTCGCGCTGGTCTCCAGCAACCTTGGCCAAGAAAAATCAGTAGCTTAGCGCAATCCCGTGGAGAGCTGTCAGGCTGTACCGGGTGCCCGAAGTGCGGCTATCGCAAGATCCGGAAAGTCCGTGAACAGGCCGTCAATGCCGAGCCCGTCGCAGAACCAGTGCACCATGCCCGAGAAGTCCTCAAAGCACGGCTCCAGCGCATCTGCGCGAAACGTGTACGGGTGAACCTGCAAACCGGCAGCCTGCGCCCGGCTGACGACGCCGCTCGACACAGGCGCGCCGTCGATGGGCTCCAGCGTATACAGCTGGCGCAACCAGGGACCAATCGCGTCCGCATATTCGGCGACCTCTTTGAGGCCTTTTGGCGTCAGCAAATAGTCGTAGTCGGTGTCGGATTCGCCCCAGGAATTGTCAGCAATCAATTGCACCAGCGTCAGCCTGCAACCCAGCTTTTCGCGGATTCGACGCAGCTCGCGCGCGTCGAAACACTGCAGGAAGACCGGATCCTCACGGTTCTGGTAGCCGTGGCGCGCCAGTGCCTTTATGAGCAATGCCGCGGCATCCACACCCTCCTGCTGGTGCCAGGCCGGCGCTTTGACCTCGGGGTATATTCCGACTGCGCGGCCGCTGGCGCGATTCAGGCCTGAGATCATGGTCAACTCATCGTCCAGGCTGGCCATCGCAAAGCGCCCGCTGCGGGCCGGAAACCGGCCCGGGAACACAGGCTGCCTGCCTGCTGAGTCGGAAAACCGCTCCCAGACCGCCAGCTCGCGGAGTTCCGCCAGGTCGAAATCGCGAACGTAAAAGCGCCCGTCTGCGCGCTGCCTGCCGGGAAATACGTCCGCGACGTTGCTGACGCGATCGAGGTGGATGTCGTGAGAAACGATGAGTTCATCGTCACGGCTGACGACGACATCCTGCTCCAGGTAGTCCGCGCCAAGCCCGTAGGCAAGCGCCTTGGCTTCCAGGGTGTGTTCTGGCAGGTAACCGCAGGCGCCACGGTGCGCAATGATGAGCGGCCGCGGCTTGACTCCTGCCGTCACGGCCGGCGCGACCGGTTACCAGGATGGCCATCGATCGGGACGCATCTTGCCATCAGGTATTTTCTCGATTAATTATATAAGTAATTGATAATTATAATGTTATGGAAAGTCGATAACGTCCCAGCGCGATGTATCCTCGAGCCGTGCATTGCGCCGCAGCGCGTCGGCGATCTCGCGTTCATTCCACTCAATCATTTCCTGGACACGGGTAACGAGGGCTGGCGGAGTTTCAAGCACGCCGCCAAACGGCCGCAACGCGAGGACCGGTTTTTCGTTGGCTTCCGCAACGTCGAGCTGAAAACTGACGAGCTCGGGGTTCTCGGCAAAATGATGCGCGAGCACGATCACGGCCTCGGAGGCCTTGATTTGCTCGATCAGCACGTCTTTCATCCCGGCCAGGCCGCCAGCCGGCATGTTTTCCGGATCGCTGCAATTCAGGTAATAGAAGCGGTCCACGCTCTCCAGAAACTCGAACACGCGCAGGTAATCGGCATCTTTCGCAAACAGGTGCGAGACAAAGATGCGAATGGGATTGTCGGCTGACACGTCGGGCGGTCTCCTTGGATAGCGCAGCTCTGAAGTGTAGCGAATCCGCCCCGTGTATTACCAGACACAGGGCACAGCAGAGAAGCTTGGTTTCTTGCCTGCCGGCTTTCGGGTATCGTAGCGCGTTCCCGGATTCATTGAGTTTCAGTGCCATCGACGACGTCGCAACCCGCAGCTGATGCGCCTCCTCTTATATAACATTCGATACGCCGTTGGCGCCGGCGCCAGCATGCACGTACCGCTGCCGGGCGCAGGCTACCTGCTGGGGAACCAGACCGTCCTGCCCGACATAACCGGGTTTATCAAGGGATGCGCGCCGGACATCGTCGGCCTGATCGAGATCGATACCGGTTCAATTCGCAGTCGCATGGTCAACCAGGTCGATTCAATCGCCGCAGCGCTCGGTATGACCTCATCGTTTGAAATCAAGTACGGCGAGTCATCGATCAACCAGCTCTTACCCATACTTCGCAAACAGGCGAATGCACTGTTGGCGCGACCGGGTATACATGGCGAGGCATTTCATTTTTTCGACACCGGGGTCAAGCGCCTCATCATCGAACTCGAGCTTGAGAACGTGGCGGTGTTTCTCGTCCATCTTTCGCTGAAGTACCGGCATCGGCACCTGCAGC
>JBATFU010000356.1:0-17400 GCA_049665065.1 Woeseia sp.
GCCGCCACGCGGATCGAACACGGCCTTCAGCTCGTCAACCAGGAACGTTACGTCGCCGCCTTTGCGAAACACTGCGGAGATAATGCGCGTCAACGCGACAATCCACTGGTAGTGATCGAGGTTCTTCGAATTGATGAACATTTCGAAGGGTCGGCGCTTTTCGTGCTCGGTGCCTTCGTTCAGCACGATATCGTTGATCGTGACGTACATGGCATGATCGGACACCGGCGTTTTTACCTTGTAGGTAGAGCCGATCAGCATCTCCGGGCGCTCGAGTTTCTCGTGCATGCGAATCACTTCAGCGGCCCCTTTTTGGCCACCTTCGCGCTTGTATTCCGGCTTCGCCGCTTTGCCCGGCTCGTCCGGCAGCTTTACTGCGTAGCCCACAATCTTCTTGTCTATCTTTACCTTGCTCATAATCTTTCCCAGCTTGTTGCATCGCGTCGCGTTATGTTCCTTGCACGAGACGCTTTATCCATGCCAGCGCCCGCGCCAGCGTCCTGTAATTACCCGGCATCAGAACTTGCCGTAGTAGCCCTCTTTCAGTGCATCGAACAGGTTGGCCGCCGTATGCAGCTCGCCATCGTATTCGATCTCTTCATCGCCGCGCAGTTCGACCTCGCTGCCGTCATCCAGCGTGAAGGCATACACCGTATTTTTCAGGTCGCGCTCTTTGACGAGTACACCCTGGAAAGCCTCGGGATTGAAGCGGAATGTGGTACATCCCTTCAGCCCCTGCTCGTAGGCGTACATGTAAATATCTTTGAAGTCCTTGTACGGATAGTCCGTCGGTACGTTTGCCGTTTTCGATATCGACGAATCGATCCAGGTCTGCGCTGCCGCCTGGATATCGACATGCGCCTTCGGTGTGATGTCTTCGGCCGTGATGAAATACTCCGGCAACTGCGTGCTGCTGTCGCCTTCGACGGCAACAGGCATCGCCCGTTCATTAATCAAAGTGCGGTACGACAGCAGCTCGAATGAGAACACATCAACTTTTTCTTTCGACTTCTTGCCCTGGCGGATGACGTTGCGGAAATAGTGATGCGCGAAACTTGGCTCGATGCCATTGCTTGCATTGTTCGCAAGTGACAGCGAAATAGTGCCGGTTGGCGCTATTGAACTGTGATGCGTAAAGCGAGCGCCTGTTTCCGCCAGCGCTTCGACGAGTTCCGGCGCCTCTGCCGCGATGCGCTGCATGTAGCGGCTGTAGCGCGCGTGCAGGATACGCCCGGGCACTTTGTCGCCTACTTTGTAGCCGTCGCGCACCATCTCCGGTCGCTTCACCAGCATCGCCGGTGTGACGACGAATTCTTCATTCATTATCGGTGCCGGCCCTTTCTCTCGCGCAAGCTCCAGGGCCTCTTCCCAGCCCGCCAGTGCAAGCTGCCGCGAAACTTTTTCGGTAAACGCCACGGAATCCGGATTGCCGTATTTCATGCGCAGCATCGTGATCGTTGAGCCGAGGCCCAGAAAACCCATGCCATGGCGCCGCTTGCGGGTGATTTCGTCGCGCTGCCGCGCGAGCGGCAGGCCGTTGATTTCCACGACGTTGTCCAGCATCCGCGTGAACACACGCACTACCTTGCGGAATTCATCCCAGTCGAAACGGGCTTTTTCCGTGAACGGCTCGCGGACAAACTTGGTCAGGTTGACGGAACCCAGCAGGCACGAGCCATACGGGGGCAATGGCTGCTCGCCACAGGGGTTGGTCGCGCGGATCGTTTCCGTGAACCAGTTGTTGTTCATTTCGTTGACGCGATCGATCAAAACGAATCCCGGCTCGGCGAAATCGTAGGTGGAACCCATGATCAGGTCCCAGACGCGGCGCGCCGGCATCGTCTTATAGATCTTGCAGGCGACGAGCCCTGCTTCGTTCTGCACGTACAGTTGCGGCTCCGGCCACTCGCGCCACACAAACTGCGTCGCGTCCGTTACGTCGAGTTCATCCTGGTCACATTCCTTGCGCGTTACCGGAAAGGCAAGCTGCCACTCGGTGTCGTCCTTTACGGCTTTCATGAATTCGTCGGTGATCAACAGCGACAGGTTGAACTGCCGCAGGCGCCCGTCTTCGCGCTTGGCGCGGATAAAATCCATGACGTCGGGATGCCCTACGTCGAAGGTACCCATCTGCGCGCCACGCCGTCCGCCTGCTGACGATACGGTGAAACACATCTTGTCGTAGATATCCATGAACGAGAGCGGACCGGACGTGTACGCACCTGCGCCGGTCACGTAAGCGCCTTTCGGCCGCAACGTCGAAAATTCATAGCCGATGCCGCAGCCCGCCTTCAGCGTCAGGCCAGCCTCGTGCACTTTGTTCAGAATGTTGTCCATCGAATCGGCGACCGTGCCGGAAACCGTGCAATTGATGGTCGACGTGGCCGGCTTGTGCGCCTGTGCGCCGGCATTTGATGTGATGCGTCCGGCCGGAATGGCGCCGCTTCGCAGCGCCCACAGGAATTTTTCGAAACACTCTTCACGCAGCGGCTCTGCTTCTACGTCAGCAAGCGCCCTCGCAACGCGCTTGTAGGTTTCGTCTATCGTTTTATCAATGGCCGTGCCGTCTTTCGCGGTCAGCCGGTATTTTGCCTTCCAAATATCAAGTGATGCCGGCTGGAATTCGATGTCTGTAACGGATGTTGCTTTCAAACTGACTGCGGACTTCATAATGGTCCCTGACTCCCTGCACCACGGCGGTTTGCACCGCGTAGGTGGTATTGCTTTTCCCCAAACCCAAGCGAATAGCGTCCCCCTCGTCTGCAGTCTTTTGCGACCGACGAGTGCCTTAAACCGGCAATTGCTCCCCGCTTACCAAGGCACAAGATGTTGTGCCCGACAAGCGACAAGATTATGCCTGCACGCGGTGCCTGTCAAGGTATGCCGGGATTTTTTTAAGGGGACTTTTATCAATTAAAAACAATATCTTATGGGATATTTACGAAATTTCACTTTAAAAATTATGTAAATCCGCCGTGCTTTTCCGTTGTGACGCAATGCACAACATCTTGTGGTCCTTGAAATAGCCTGCAAGGACCCCTTCCGGGCCACTTCGGGCACCGCAGTGACTACCTTGAAATCACCCGAAACGAGCCGCACCTAGCAGGAGCGCGGGCGGCCGCGGGCGACTATTTGGATACCGTCGAGACAGATTCCAACTGGAGCATCACATGACATTTTCACCCCGCACTCACGCAAAGCGCATGCACTTGCTGCGAACTGGCAGCCCGCCATCGCTATCACGAATGCGTAATAAAACTCGCAACGATTTTCATTGCTGGCGCATCCCAGGCAATTGGGCAGATTGCCTGCCGCTTCGGGCACCGGCTCGCCCGGAACTTTCAATGCCAAGCTGCAGTCCCCACTGCAGGCATGCAGCAATTTGCGAAGGCCGGAATTCCTGAAGCGTTGCTATAGTCTGCACCGGAGCGCAAAAAAGCTTGCGGCGAACCACACAGATTTTCACAACAAGGGAATACAGTTGATGAACAAACCTATCCAGGCCTTATGGCTGCTACTGGCAGTTGTAGCGAGCGCTGCAGCGCACGGCGCACTTCCCGATCGGCTTGATGGCGAGCCGTTGCCCAGCCTTGCGCCGCTCGTGGACCGGACCTCGCCCGCAGTCGTTAACATCCGCGTCAGCCAGACCGTGCAATCCGGCGCCCCGTATGGCGATGAAATGTTTCGCCGCTTCTTCGGCATTCCTGATGACGGCCGCGCGCCGCGCGAGGTAGCAAGCGCAGGTTCCGGCGTCATCGTGGATGCAAAGAACGGTTACATTCTGACCAATCATCACGTCGTCGAAGGTGCCGATCGTATCCAGATTTCGTTGTACAACGAGGATACGCTGGACGCTGAGGTCGTCGGCTCTGACGCGGCAACGGACATCGCGGTGCTGAAAGTCGATTCCGATGACCTGATCGAAATCCCGATCGGCAATTCCGACAACGTGCGGGTCGGCGACTTCGTTATCGCGATCGGCAACCCGTTTGGCCTGGGTCACACCGTTACGTCGGGCATCGTCAGTGCGCTGAGTCGTACCGGCATCAGCCGCTCCGGTTACGAAGACTTCATCCAGACAGATGCCTCAATTAACCCCTGCAACTCCGGCGGCGCACTCGTGAACATGCGCGGCGAACTGGTCGGCATAAACTCGGCGATTATCAGCCGCTCCGGTGGCAACGTTGGCATCGGCTTTGCGGTGCCGTCGCAGATTGCGCAGAGCATCATGCGGCAGATTGTCGACTTCGGCGAAGTGCGCCGCGGGCTGCTGGGCGTCACGATTCAGACGATCGACGAGGACGGCGCCAAGGCGCTTGGCGCGGAAGTGACGCGCGGGGCGCTGATCTCGGAAATTACGCCGAATTCGGCCGCGGAATCTGCCGGCCTCAAAGTCGATGACATCATCGTTCGGGTTGATGACAAGAAGATTTCAAACAGCCGCGAACTCGCCAATGCGATCGGCCTGAAAGGCTCAGGCGAGACCGTCGAAATCGAGTACGTGCGTGACGGCCGAACCAGCAAGGTCAAGGCCAAGCTCGGCCAGGCGCAAGTCCAAAGCAGCGCCGGCAACGATATTCATCCGGGCCTGGCGGGCGCCGAATTCGCTTCAGTATCCGGCAATGGCGGCGTCGAGGTAACGGCTGTGGAAGACGGCTCACCGGCAGCCCAGCGCGGCCTGCGAGCCGGCGACATCATTACCGCTGTTAATCGCCAGGGCATCGCAAACCTGGCTCAGCTGCAGGAGATTGCCGAAAGCAATCGGATTCTGTTCCTGCTGGTGCAACGCGGCGAGCGCTCGCTGATGCTGCAAATCCGTTAAACCAGGTCAGCGCTCAGAAAGCCCGGACTGGTTCCGGGCTTTTTTTTGCTTGTCGCAATGAACGTTGCTTGTCCGAACCGATTGCGCTGCGTATGGTCGAAGCCTGTACATAACAACAGCAACCCGGCAGGACGCATGAGCAGACCTCTTACCACAGTGGCAAGGATAGCCGCGCTGCTATTCCTGCCGGCATTCCTGATGGGCGCCACCAGCAGCGAACTTGAACAACAACGCGCGGCGTTTCGGGAAGCCTATGCGCAGGCAGAGCTTGGTATTTGGGACCTTGCGCCGGAACGCGAGTCTTTGCTGCGTCGCTATATCCTGTGGCCCGATCTGCAGGCCGCCTTCCTGAAGACCCGCCTGCGGGCCAATGACGGTGACGTCATCGCGTTCATCAACAACTACGGTGATTTGAAACCCGCGCGCGAATTGCGCTATCGCTATGCGTTGTCGCTCGCCAGGCAAAAGCAGTGGGCGCCGTTCCTGAGCCTGTACGACACACATTATCGAAACCTCGCCATTGCCAGACTGGACTGCCTGGCCCTGCAGGCTGAACTCGATTCGCTGACCGTTGCGGAGCAACGGCAACGCGTTGCCCCGCTGTGGCTGACCGCTGCGAGCCAGGCAGAGGAATGCGATCCGGTGTTTACGCATTTGAAGCGCACGGGCGTGCTGGACGATGCCTTGCAAAAAGAACGCTTCGCGCTCGCGATCGAAGCCCGCCAGTTTGGCATGGCGCGTTACCTCGCGCGTTCGCTGCCTGACGAGTACCAGCTGGAAGCGCGCCAGTGGACGCGCGTCACCGGCGAGCCAGCACGGTTTCTGAACGAAGCAAAACCGGCGCTGCAGTCACCGACGTATCGCAAACAGATTTTGAGCGCGGTGCAGCGCATTGCCTACGATGAGCCCGCCCTGGCGCAGCAGTACTGGCGCGATCTGCGCACGAAGTATGCATTCATGCCGGACGAACTGGCTGAAACCGATCGTCACGTTGCGCTGTGGCTGGCCCGCAATCACCACGCCGATGCGTATCGCGCCCTGCTGGCACTGGAGGGTGCAGCACTCGATGACGAAGTTTTGCGCTGGCGGGTGCGTACTGCGCTGCGCGAGCGCCGCTGGGCCGATGTGCTTGATCACATTGCAGCGATGACCGCAGAAGAACAGCAGGAGCTGCAATGGCAGTACTGGCGCGCGATGGCGCTGCGCCAGGCGCAGGATCCGGCAGCCGAGGCAATCCTCGCAACGCTGGCCGACGATCGCAGCTATTACGGCTTCCTGGCGGCAGACGCGCTGGACCGCGACTACGCCTACGGCCACGAGGCTTTGTCGGCCGATGAAAAAACCATCGAGTCGCTGCAGGAATCGCCCGCACTCCGGCGAGCACTGGAACTGTTTGCCGTCGGTCTGGACGGGCGCGGTCGCTCCGAATGGGATGCGGCAGTTGCGAAGCTGAACGAGTACGAGCAGGTGCAGGCAGCGATCCTGGCGCACCGCGTCGGCTGGCATTCGCGCGCAATCGCGACAGCTGCAAGCAATGATCGTTTCGACGATCTGCTACTGCGCTTCCCGATGCCCTATGCGAGCGAGTTTGAAAATTACTCGAAAGCAGCCGGCATCCGCCCGAGCTGGGCGCTTGGCATCGCGCGCAGCGAGAGTTTGTTCATGCCCGACATCCGCTCGTCAGCCGGCGCGATCGGCGTCATGCAACTGATGCCGGCAACCGGTCGACAGACAGCGAAAGAACTGAAATTCCCGTTCAGCGGGCGCGCCACGCTGACAGACCCTGTCAGCAACATTCGTCTCGGCACGTGGTTTCTCGGCAATATGCAGCAACGTTTTGCCGACAATCCGGTGCTGGCAACGGCGGCCTACAACGCCGGACCGCATCGCGTTGACGCATGGCTGCCGGACGGCGATTCGCTCGATGCCCGTATCTGGATTGAAAACATTCCGTATGCCGAAACCCGCGGCTACGTACGCCGGGTGCTGGCCGCCGATGCAATCTTTCACTGGCGCATGGCCGGCAAAACGAGCCGCCTGTCGGCGCGCCTCGAACCCATTCTGCCGAAAGAACGTGTCGCGGCACTGAGCGACGCTCAGGACGAGGCAATTTCCGCCAACGACTGAGCCCGCTTGTCCGCCGGCAAATCGCCGAGCGCATTCACGGCGTCGTAGAAGCAGTTCCAGTCCGCAGCGCAATCGTCGAACAGTTGGCGAAACGCCGGCAGATAGCCGCGGTACAGCGCAAACGTTGCCAGCCACGCGTTGTTGATAGCAACGCCGTCCCACGCGGAAGGATCGGCGGAATCGGCAGCAAGCCGCGTTTTTAGTTCGCCGATCAGGGCAGCTTTCGAGGCGCGCATTTGTGCTTGCGGCATCGACCCTGCATACAGTGCAGCGAGCTTTTCACGCGTGTCACGTATCCTGTCCATCCGTGATTCGGCGAGCCGCTGCCGCGCAAGCCAGAGCTCGCCCGTTGCAGCATCGCCCCGTTCTGCAAACCATTCCTGCAAGCCAAATTCGGCAACGGCCGACGCGAAGGACTCGTTGAACGCAGTTTCGTCTTTCAGATAAAGGCGCTGGTGCGCCAGTTCATGAAACAGCAGCGCAACGAGATCGGCATCGTCTCGTTGCATCATCGTATTCAGCAGCGGGTCGTTGAAATGCCCCAGCGTCGAATAGGCCGGCACGCCGCCAACGTAGACATCGAAACTTTCCTTTTGCAGTTTTGCGCCAAGCTGCCGTGCTTTGGCTTCATCGAAATAACCGCGGTACGCGAGGCAGCCGACGATCAGGTAGCACCAAGTGCGCGGCTCAAGCGAAAACTCCGGCGCCGCGACCACATTCCACAGGACGTAGTCGCGGCCAAGGTCCGCGTAATTCTGATAGCTGCCATTGTTCGGCAGCAACAGCCGGCTCGACGCAAACTCGCGCGCATCGCGCAGTAATCGCAATCGATCCGCGAGTGCCGGGTCTGTGGCCGGATCGTTGATCACGACGTCAAGCGGCTGGCTCTTTTTCCAGATACCGAACTGGCCGTGCGCAGCCTGCAGGTAGTAGCAGCCCTGCAGCAGCGTCATCAGCATCAGGCCAGCAATGACCATGGCCGACGAGATCGCCTGGCGACGTGCGCGGATTGCATGGCTAGAAAACATAAGTCACTACCGGTTTTGATGCGATTGACTGTCGAGCGTGTACGTAGCCGCATGGCGAGTACGAATCGGGCTAGAATCGCGGGCATGGAAGTTTACCTTGTTGGCGGCGCTGTTCGTGATGAACAGCTGGGCATCCCGGTTCGGGAACGAGACTGGTGCGTGGTTGGCGCGACGCCGGAAGAGATGACGGCGCTCGGCTACAAGCCGGTGGGCAAGGATTTCCCGGTATTCCTGCACCCTGACACCGGCGAGGAATACGCACTGGCGCGGACGGAACGCAAAACCGGTCGCGGCTATCACGGCTTTCATTTCAATACGTCTCCGGACGTCACGCTCGAAGACGATCTGAAGCGGCGTGACCTGACGATCAACGCGATTGCGCAAGCTGCCGACGGTACGCTGATCGACCCCTGCAACGGCCTTGCTGACATCAAGGCACGCCGGCTGCGACACGTGTCGGATGCGTTTCGCGAAGACCCGGTGCGGGTGCTGCGGGCCGCGAAGTTCGCCGCCCGCTTCGCACCGCTAGGGTTTTCAATCGCGCCGGAAACGCTTGAACTCCTGCGCGCTGTCGTCGCCGACGGCGAAGCGGCTGAACTCGCTCCGGACCGGGTCTGGAAGGAGACCGAGCAGGCGCTGCGCGGCACACACCCACAGGTATTTTTCGAAGTGCTGCGGGATTGCGGCGCCCTGGCCGTCGTCTATCCGGAGCTTTACGCTTTGTTCGGTGTGCCGCAGCCGGCGAAATGGCATCCGGAGATCGATTGCGGCGTGCATACCTTGCTCGTGATCGAACAGGCTGCAAAACTGAGCGATGACCTGACCGTGCGCTTTGCAGCACTGGTGCATGATCTCGGCAAGGCAACCACACCGAAAGAACAGCTGCCCGGTCATGCGGGCCATGAAAAGCGCAGCCTGAGCCTCATCAAAAGGCTGTGCACGCGGCTGCCGGTACCGAAGGCCTGTCGCGAGCTGGCGCTGCTCGTGGCCGAGTTTCATACGCATTGCCATCGTGCGCTGGAACTGAAACCCGCGACGTTGTTAAAAGTACTCGAACGCTGTGATGCCTTTCGCCGTCCCGAACGGTTTCAGCAATTTCTGCTCGCCTGCGAAGCGGATGCGCGAGGTCGCACGGGTCTCGAGGAACGCCCGTATCCGCAGCGCGCCTATTTTGAAGGTGCATTGACGGCAAGCGCCGCGATCGAGCCTGCCGACTTTGTGAGGGAGGGACTTGACGGTGCCGCTATTGGACGTGCATTGGCCGAGAAACGCCTTGCCGCGCTGACGGGCTATAAACAGCGCGCGAGTCAGTCGCCGTAGAAATACAGGAACACCGAAAATAAAGTTGCACGACCAGACACCTCGGTGTCGTCGCTCGACAGGCGTAATTCGATGTCGCTTGATGCGGCGAGCGGCATCAGCCAGCCAACGCCCAGTGAATCGACCCGATCGCCGAAGACGGCGGTGTGCCATGTCGCGGCGCGCAGGTCCAATACGCTTTCGCCAAATTCGAATTCAATACCACCGCTGATGCGGTCATCCAGCAGGCTATTGACCGCGTTGAGCCGTGAAAACGCGAACACCCGCAGCACGTCTACCCTGGGCTCCAGCGATATGTTTCGCGAATAGTCATAGTGCATGCCGTTCGCGAACACGCTGACGCGATCTGAGAGTTGCAGGCGCGCGGCCAGGCCGAGCCCATTGGCGTCAAATTCAATGAAGCGAGTCTGCTGCAACAATGGCGAGCTTAAGGTCAGGTCGAAGGCGCGTCGCTCGTAATCGACGGACAGCGAGCCTTTGTCGCCGCTCCAGTACAGTGATGCCCTGAGGTCATTGGAATCGAGCAGTTCGGAATCGCCCCAATAGCCAAACCCGAGGCGCACCCCGACGGGGTCAAAATGATGGTCGAATCCGGCGTCCAGAAAAACGGTTTCGAGATCCGACTGGCCGCCACGCGAAACGTTGTATGACGCGCTGGCATTCAGCCAGCTTTTTTCGCCGACGCCCAGGCTGCCCAGCGCCGAAAAGGCGCGACCGTTCTCGGTATCGAACTCGGCGCCAAGCCCGATGACATGGTCGGCAGCAGCGCCCCGCGCGACAAACAGCAGGATGAGCGCAACATAACCCGCAAGTCTAGAGCAGCACATACACGATGACTCCTGCCAGCAGCAGGCGGTAGATGGCAAACGGCAGCAGGCCGATCCTGCTGACAAATCGCATGAAAAATTCGATCGCAATATAGGCGACGATAGCCGACACCAGAACGCCCAGCGCGAGTTCGGACCAAGCGACCGGCTCGCCTGACAGCAACAGCGACAGCGTTTTGTATCCACCGGCCAGCATGATGACAGGCGCAGACAACAGGAAAGAAAAGCGCGCGGCATCCTGCCTCGCAAAACCGAGCGCGCGGCCTACGGTGATCGTGATACCGGAGCGCGAAGTGCCGGGTATCAACGCCATTGCCTGCGCCAGACCAATCAGCAGGGCATCGCGCAAAGTCACGTTGGTGATGTTGCGGGTGCGCGGCGCATAGCGATCGGCCAGCGCCATCAGGATGCCGAACACGGTCAGCTCGAATACGACAACGACCGGGCTGCGCAGATTTGCTTCGATCCAACCGGCGAACAGCAGGCCGGCTACAGCGGCCGGTACAGTCGCCAGCGCAATCGCCAGCGCAAGCTGTGGCGCCGTACCCTGGCGATTGCCGGTCAGCACCTGCAAGCCACCGCGTATCAGGCCGGCAAGGTCCTCACGAAAATAGATGCAAACGGCAACGAGCGAACCCATGTGCGCGGCAACGTCGAACATCAGCCCCTGGTCCGTCCAGCCGGCAAGTGCCGGAACCAGCACGAGGTGACCGGAGCTCGATACCGGCAGGAATTCCGTCAGGCCCTGAACGATGGCAAGCACGACAATCTGAAGAGTGGTCAAGCGACAATCCTTTTTTTAAAACCCGCGGTGGTCAGTAGTCCGTTACAGGGCGTGCGAACGATCGGCCATCCGGAGCGTATCAGACAGCGCAAGCTCGCCACGTGACAAAGCCATGCACTTGAAGTGCTCGCCCATCTCGCCGGGCAGAGTAAGTAATTTCACCTGTCGCGACACTTCGGCGCGTGATACCCCATCCTCCGTCGCGAGCGACTCGAACTCTTCAGAAAGCCCGCCGTGCAGCAGAAAATGCGCCTGCGTAAGCCATGCTTCAACGCCGAGGCCTGCGGCCACTGCTGCTTCAGCGATTGACGTAAAGTCGACCCACGCCGTCAGGTCCTGAATGCCGGGATAAATCAGCGGATCATTGTGCACGCGATGCCGGTAGTGACAGCGCAGCCAGCCGCCATCACGATCCGGCGCGTAATACTCGCGACGAGCGACGCCATAATCGAAGAACAGCAGCAGGGCGTCGTCGACGCAATTCGCAATATCGGTAATCCAGCCTTTGAGCCCCGCCGACAACTCCGAGGTATATCCGGTCGGCAGCGGCCCTCCAAGGCTTTCTTCTATTTCGGCGACTGCAGCGCCAAGCCAGTGCGGTGCTACGGCAGATTGCCAGACAAAGCGGCCCGCTTCTTCTGCGACGCGCAACTGTTCGACGCCCGCTTTGGCTCTTCGAAAGCGCTCAACGGGCAACGCATCGGCCACCTCGTTGGCGAGAACGACACCGCGAAAATTCCGCGGTAGCGCGTCGAGCCACCGGATACGCGGGAACACGTCGGGAAGTGCAGACTGCAGGCGACTGCGCTGACGCTCACGCAGATCCGCAGATATCTCGAGGATCAGGTAGGCATCGGGCAGCGCATCGCGCTCTTTGAGCGCATGCAGCAAATCCTCCGCAAGCGCCCCACTGCCGGCGCCGAGCTCGAGAATCGATGCGCCATCGAGCTGCTGCATTACTGTTGCGCACTGCCGCGCAACGACGCGCGCAAATAACGGCGACAGTTCCGGCGCCGTTACAAAATCACCCTCCGCACCGAACTTGCGCGCGCCAGCCGTGTAGTAGCCGAGGCCGGGTGCATATAACGCGTGCTGCATGAACTCGCCGAAACCGATGCTCCCGCCCGCCGCCTGTATTGCCGCGCGCAGACTGGCGGCGACACGGGCGCTTTGCTCCATGCTCGCGTCATCAGGTGGCGGCAGACTGTGTAAATCAGGTCTTGGCGGTTGCACGCTGTTCAATCGTACTCAACAATGTTGGCGGCTACGCTCAGCCGGATCAGAAGAAACGAACTTATGACACAAACTGCAAATCAATCGCTGCAAGGTCGCACGGCGCTGGTCACCGGCGCCTCGCAACGCATCGGTGCCGCGATCGTGCGCGCGCTGCACTCGGCAGGCGCGCGCGTCGGCATACATTATCGCCACTCGGGCGATGCGGCGGCCGCATTGAGCAAAAGCCTAAACGATCTGCGCCCCGAGAGCGCCGAAACTTTCCAGGCTGACCTGAACGAGGTTGCACAGTGCAGCGCGCTGACAGCCGCGTTCACCGCGTGGTCCGGTGGCTGCAACATACTGGTGAACAACGCCTCGACGTTCTATCCCACGCCGATGGGTACGATCAACGAGGAGCAATGGAACGATCTGCTGGGCAGCAACCTGAAAGGACCGTTATTCCTGACCCAAAGTGCAGCCGCTGCACTTTCCAAAGATCACGGCGTCGTCATTAACATCGTGGATATTCACGCGCGCCGACCGCTGAAAGATCACCCGGTTTACGGCGCGGCAAAAGCCGGACTTGAGATGCTGACACGCGCGCTGGCCAAAGACATGGCGCCCAACGTACGCGTGAACGGAGTCTCGCCCGGCGCGATTCTGTGGCCGCAAAGCGGCATGGCGGATACCGGCAAAATGGCGATACTGCAGCAAATTCCGCTGCAGCGTTGCGGCGAGCCTGAAGACATTGCCGGCTGTGTGCTGTACCTCGCAACCGCGCCCTACGTGACCGGCCAGATTATTGCTGTCGATGGCGGACGCAGCACGGGCTGGTAGTCAGGCACTGACGCTCGTCGGCTTTTCATCCAGATCGAGGTCCACCAGCGTGAGCGCGTTGTCGTCTTCTTCCATCGCCTGCCAATGGTCACACAGACTGCGGCCCGTCTGCGGATGCGCAACCGCAGGTGCGATATCACACAGCGGCTTCAGCGCAAACGCGTAACTCAGCACATCGTCACGCGGCAACTGCGGATCGTCTGAAACCAGATTTCCATACAGCAACAGGTCAATGTCGAGCGCACGCGACACGAAGCGGTCACAGCCGCGCGTGCGACCGGCGAGTACGTGAATCTCATTGAATGCTGCAACAATCGCAGCAGGCTCGGCATCGGTTTCGAAACCGGCGACGAGGTTGAAAAAATCCGGCCCATCAAAACCGACAGCCGGATTGCGATAGACCGGGCTCAACCTGATTTTACCGAAGCGACGGCGCAGCTCGTCCGCCGCGATCCGCAGATTTCGCTCCGGCTCGAGGTTGCTGCCAATACCTGCATAGACCTGCGTCATGCGGCGCTGCCTAGCTGCCGTCTTTGTTGCGGCGAATCAGCACGCCAACATCGCGCGCACCGCGAATGGCGCCGGGCTTGTTGACGCGCACCTGCACCCAGGCCACGTCGAATTCATCGAGGACGATGCCGGCAATGCGCTCTGCCATCGTCTCGACCAGCTTGAACGACGAATCAGCGACAAACTGCTGAACGCGTTTCGCAACAAGTTTGTAGTTCAAGGTGTCGTCGATGCTGTCAGTGGCGGCGGCAGGCCGTATATCGAAGCCCATTTCGAGGTCGATAGCGACGGTCTGGCGAATTTTGCGTTCCCATTCCCAGATGCCGACTACCGTGTCGATACGCATGTCAGTCAGAAAAATCGTGTCCATTCCAGATTCCGTGATCAGGCCACCGCGCCGGGCGGCAGCAGGCTGTCGAGGCGCCAGCGCGCGCGTGCTTCAATTTTGTCCGGCCCTTTTGCGCCGAGCAGGCGGCAGGCACCCGCCACCGCGATCATGGCGCCGTTGTCAGTGCAGAACTCAAGTCGCGGATAGTACACGTGCCCGTCGAAACGCTCTGCGAGTTGTTGTCGCAGCAGGGTATTGGCGCCAACGCCTCCCGCAATAATGATGCGCGAATAGCCTTCCGCCTTTGCCGCCCGCAGCGTCTTGCCGACCAGCGTGTCAACGACTGCCGTCTGGAAAGAAGCCGCGACATTCGCGCGCTCGGCGTCCAGCCGGCCCGCCGCTTCCAGCTCGCGCACGGCCAGCATGACCGCCGTCTTCAGGCCGCTGAAACTGAAATCAAAGCCGGGGCGATTGAGCATCGGCCGGGGAAAGGCATAGGCGTCCGCCCTGCCCGTGCCAGCCAGCTTCGCGAGGGCCGGCCCCCCGGGATAGGGCAGGCCGAGCAGCTTCGCGGTCTTGTCGAACGCCTCGCCGGCCGCGTCATCGAGCGTCGTGCCCAACACCTCGTACTCGCCGATCGCCTGCACACCGACGAGCAACGTATGCCCGCCGGACACGAGCAGCGCCAGGAACGGAAACTCGGGCGACTCAGCCTCCAGCATCGGTGCCAAAAGGTGCCCCTCCATGTGATGCACCGGGACGACGGGCACCTGCCAGGCCAGCGCAAGGCCGTTGGCGAGGCCGCTGCCGACCATCAGCGCGCCGACGAGACCCGGGCCAGCCGTATAGGCCACGGCATCCGGACGCTCGATACCGGCCTTCGCCAGCACTTCTCGGACCAGCGGCAGCAGGCGCTTTAGGTGGTCGCGCGAGGCGATTTCCGGGACCACACCGCCATAAACGGCGTGCAGGTCCACCTGGCTGTGCAACACCTGCGCCAGCAGACCGCGCTCGGTGTCGAACACGGCCACCCCGGTTTCATCGCAGCTCGTCTCTATTCCCAGTACTTGCATAGGCCGCGGATCATACAGGAGGCCGCGCCCGGGACCCCAGCCACACTGTCTTTTTGCGTCCAAAGCTTTGCAAATCGATACCTCCGCGGCTATTATGGCGGGCCAACCCCGGCCCTGATGCCGGGTTTTTCCGTATAGCCGAACCGAAGAACTGAAACCGTATGCCAAGTGTCCGCATCAAGGAAAACGAATATTTCGACGCCGCCCTGCGCCGCTTCAAGCGCGCCTGTGAAAAGGCTGGCGTCCTGACCGAATTGCGCCGTCGCGAGTTTTACGAAAAGCCGACACAAGAGCGCAAGCGCAAGAAGGCCGCTGCTGTTAAGCGTCACTTAAAGCGCGTGTCGCGCGAAACCTCGCGGCGCGTACGCCTCTACTGATTCCCTCCGTCGCGTGGCCGCCGTGCCCGTGACAGCGGATCGCCTTCCGCAGGTCGCTTAAGAGTCATCATGACGCTGCAAGCCCGTCTCCAGACCGACATGAAAAGCGCACTGAAAGCCGGTGACAAAGACCGGCTGAAAGTCGTGCGCATGATGATGGCGGCCGTCAAACAAATTGAAATCGACGAGCGCAGAGAACTCGACGATGCCGCAATCACCAGCGTCTTGACGAAGATGGTCAAGCAGCGGCGTGAATCCATTAAGCAGTTTGTCGACGGTGGCCGGCAGGACCTGGCCGACATCGAGATTGCAGAGATCGCGGTACTCGAGGATTACCTGCCCGAGCCACTTTCAGACGCCGACCTCGATGCCATCATCGACAAGGCCATCAGCGAAACCGGTGCATCCGGCATGCGCGACATGGGCAAGGTCATGAGTCTCGTCAAGGCAGAGGCCGAAGGCCGCGCCGACATGGGCGCTGTCAGCGGGCGCGTCAAGAGCCGCCTCTCAGCCTGAATCCCGCTGTACTCGCCCGCCCTGAGTGGCAGGCACACCATTATTCGCTATGCTTCCAGCGCGGCCCGTGATGAACGGCATGCCGTGAATCCTCGCAATGGCGCCGCAGGGCGCGCGGCCACCACTGCCCACGAGACGACGATAACAACACTATGAGCGGCCGCATTCCCCAGCAGTTTATTGACGACCTGATTGCCCGCGCGGATATCGTTGAGGTGATGGGTCGGCGTATCCAGCTGAAAAAAGCGGGCCGCGAGTTCAAGGCCTGTTGCCCGTTCCACGACGAGAAGACGCCTTCTTTTACCGTCAGTCCGCAGAAGGGCTTCTATCACTGCTTCGGTTGCGGCGCGCACGGCACGGCACTCGGCTTCCTGATGGAGTTTGAGCACTTGAGTTTTGTCGAAGCCGTCGAGGCACTTGCCGGCATCATGGGCGTTGAGGTGCCGCGCGAGGCAGGCCAGCAGCCGACACGCCGTTTCGATGAACTGTACGACATCCTGAAGCGCGTTCAGCGCCATTACGAATCGACACTGCGTGACAACAGCGCGGCCGTTGAGTACATAAAACAACGCGGTATCGATGGCGCCACAGCAAAACGCTACGGCGTCGGCTTTGCCGCATCCGGCTGGAACAACGTGCTCGACAAGTTCGGCAAGAGCCAGGAAGACATCGATCGCCTGCTGGCGACCGGCCTCATCATTCGCAAGGACAACGGCCAGCATTACGATCGGTTTCGCGACCGGATCATGTTCCCGATACGCGATTCGCGCGGCCGGGTCATCGGTTTCGGTGGTCGTGTCACCGGCAACGACGAACCGAAGTACCTGAACTCGCCGGAGACCGCGCTGTTCCATAAAGGCCGCGAACTGTATGGCCTCTACGAAGCGCGCCAGGCGATCCGGCATATCGAAAAGCTGGTCGTCGTCGAGGGCTACATGGACGTCATTGGCCTCGCGCGCAATGGCATCGACTTTGCGGTAGCCACACTGGGCACCGCCACAACCGAGGAACATTTGAACCGCCTGTTCCGCCTGACCGATGACGTTTACTTCAGTTTCGATGGCGATCGCGCCGGCCGGCAGGCCGCGTGGCGAGCATTGGAAACCGCGCTGCCGCATATGCGCGAAGGCCGGCAGATTCGCTTCGTGTTCCTGCCGGAAGGCGAAGACCCCGACTCATTCGTGCAGGCGCAGGGCACCAGGGCATTTGAGGCCGAGCTGGATCGCGGCATGCCGCTGTCGGATTTCCTGATCGACGAGCTGGCCTCGCAGGTCGATTTGAGCTCGGTCGACGGACGCGCCCGCCTGGCCGAAACCGCCAAGCCGCTGATCGGCAAAATCCCGGAAGGCTTTTACCGCGAACTGCTGCTGTCGAAGCTGGCTGAGACCGTCGGCCTCTCGACCGCCAAGATCGAGGCCCTGATTGGCCCGGGCGGGACACATGCGCTCACGCAGCGCGCTGCGCTGCCAAAAAGCCGGCGCAAACCCAATCGCAGCAAGGCCGGCGGCCCTTCCCTCGTGCGCCGCGCCATCAGCCTGCTGCTGCATTCGCCGCAGGCAGCGGGGATGCTGGACGCAACGGAGCTGGCGGGCAGCTCGCGCCCCGGCGCCAATTTGCTGCACGACCTCATTGAAAC
>JBATFU010000357.1:0-2349 GCA_049665065.1 Woeseia sp.
GGGTCCAGGTGCGCTACAACCTCATGCTCGCCGCCAATCATCATGCAGTAGCCTCGGTCGAGGCCCCACACGCCGCCGCTGGTACCAACGTCTACGTAGTGAATTTTTTGCTCAGTTAGCTCCTTCGCGCGGCGAATGTCATCGACGTAATACGAGTTACCGCCATCGATGATGATGTCGCCTTTGTCGAGCAGTGGGATTAAATCCTTGATCGTGCCATCGACAAACCCGGCAGGCACCATTAGCCAGATCGCGCGAGGCGCCGCGAGTTTTTTTACGAAATCCGCAAGTGACTCAGCGCCGACAGCGCCTTCGGATTGCAGTTTATGCACGGCATCTTTGGCGATATCCGAAACAACGCATTCGTGTCCGCCTTTCATCAGCCGCCGCACCATGTTGGCGCCCATGCGGCCAAGTCCGATCATTCCGATCTGCATATCGTTGTCCTTTATTTGCCAGCCGATGCGCTCGGCATGTAACGGTCTTCCCAGAGCCTAAAACCGCCGGTGAAAGCATCTGCATTCTTTCCTAGCCGGCAGCCCGCAGGTAGCTTGGACAAGTGTTTTGCCTTGCCGCCACCGATTAATATGTCGTCGGGAACGAAAGCGGCGCGAAAGCATTCGATCACGTCATGCACGTTCTCGCTCCATATCTCGACGCTCAACTCCTGAAAGGCACTGACGCCGACATAGTCCTCGTAGGTCTTCTTTCTGTAAGGCAAGTGGCCAAGCTCCATCGCGACCACGGTGCCGTCCACGATCAGTGTAGACCCCAGCCCGGTGCCAAAACCGAGGAACAGCATCCTGCCGCCACGGTAGCCGCCGAGCGCCTGCATTGCCGCATCGTTGATTAGCCTGACCGGGCAATCGAACGCCGTTGCAAAATCACAGGCAACCCATCCGGTACCAAGATTGTGCGGCTCTGCAACGATCTTGTCGTGACGGACCGGACCCGGGTAACCGATTGAAACAGCATCGTAGTGCCAGCCGCTGGCAAGCTGCTTCACTTCATTAACCATGGCTGCGGCGGTTAGCTCGTCTCCGGAGGGAAACTTGCGGCGCTTCTTCTCGCCAGAGGCAAGAATTTTGACGTTAGAACCGCCGACGTCGATAGCGAGGACTTTTCGGTTCATGATGGCGATGAAATTCCCATTGCGGCACCGCTATAACCGGCGCTGCACGAATTTATTACTCGCGGTCCAGGTGAAACCGGTGCAAAAGTCGGTGAATCAGCGGGGCAAATACGACAGCTGCAGTTACCAGGAACAACATACCACTGTAGAGCGCATACGCCGATGCAAACAACTTACCCGCATCAGTCTTCAACTCTCCCACGGGTCCCATACCACCCAGAATCATGGACGCGTTGAGCGTAGCATCGATCCAGGACATGGACTCCAACTCGCGGTAGCCGATGATGCCGGCATAGAGCGACAAGCCGACCAGCAATGCCGCACCTGAGAAGTGCTGCAACAACCGGGCGAAGAAAGCCGATCGCTTGAGCAAAGGATGATTGCGCTTTTCGTACATTGTGCCGACCTCATTCTGTCGTTATTGTCGACGACAGTCGTATCCGATCAGAAACAGGAATTCCAGTGGTTTTGTCGCCTTCAATCAGGCCTGGACGGTGTGCAACAGGCATAGCGTTGCTGTTTATCGCGCAAGCGGCCGCCTCGCAGACATCGCTGCCGAATCCTGATCTGGCAGTTCTGGGAAAAGCGTTAACAGGTCCGACGGGTAGCATGGCCCTCAGCCCCGATGCCAGCCCTACCTTTACGCCGCGAGAGGGCAACTGGCAATACCTCATTACATCGGGAACCACAGGCGGCACCAAAATCACCGAGGCACTGACGAAAGTGGCAGCGGGACCGACTGTTGTCTGGCGGCGAACCTGGGATCCCGGCCACGTGACTGATTTCGTAGTTTCACCCGGTGTCGTTTTCAAGACTCGGATTACCGACCCCGACCATCAGCTCGAATTCACCTATACTCCCGGCGAGCCAGAGTTAATTAGCGGCATGACGCCCGGTGAAACCCGCCATTTCAGTTACTCGGTGCGCGTCAACAAGCTTTCAGACCCGTCGTTCGTCAATGCCAGTGGGCAGATGGCGGTGGACTTTACGTATCTTGGGCAGTATCGCTTTGCAACGGCAGCCGGTGAATTGCTGGCCGACGGCTTTAGAAAGGCACTGACTGGACGAGTGGGGCCCACTGAATCCAACACCACTTTGTACGTTTTCTATAGCGCAGGAATTGGTGAAGTGGCTCGCATCGACCACACGGAGATTCATGCGCTAGTGCTCTTTAATCGTGATTCACGCACGGGCTACGTGCTGGATCAATTGCCGGT
>JBATFU010000358.1:0-4189 GCA_049665065.1 Woeseia sp.
ACTCTGACACCACTGGATGACCCCAAAATCTGCCTCTTGCATTGCGCAAGTTCCGGGACCTGATCTTGCTTACGGATTTATTGTTTTTCGGCTTGCATCACGATACTCCTGCGGCACCAGCTCATATAAAGCATAAGGAATAAGAGCTAATTGCTTATAAAATAGCAAAAAAGCTAAGCAATAAAGCGTACGAGAACTCGCGAACTCACGAGCGCATTCTGCGTTAATTGAATCCCAACCGTTAAGTGACCAAATGTCGTTTGCTCGAACGACGCTGCCAGCGTTATGTTGTTATCACGACGCAAGTCGCTCCGGCAAAATCAATTCACTAAGAAAACGGAGACAGCTCTTGTTCAATTATCACTCGCGCCGTCATCGCTCCCTTATGGATGAGTCCGAGCAAGCCTTATCGGATGCAGCTCAGGGCACGTCCGCTGTTCAGTCTCGTGCTGCCAGTCAGGTACTCAATGATCCAAAGACCCATCGACTGTGGGAGTCCCAACACGCTGATCTGCTCAGTCGGGTGGCGCCGCACCGCAACCGAGAACGGCAGGTCATAGCCATGCGCAGCATCGAAGCCAGCCTGCTGCATCGTCGTGCTCTGATTGATCATATTCGCAAACGGAAAATTGTCGGCGCCGAACGAGACCAGCTATTTCGACTTTTCTATGGTCCCAAAGACGTGATAAACGCGATGGTTACCGAACATCGCAGGTACATACTCGCGGTCTCGAGCTATGTTTCGGTCGAACATCTGATCAACGTAATGCATGACTCGGTGAGTACCCAGCTGTTAGCTATATACGAATCCGCTTATCAGCAATATTTTGACCTTTACTGCGTCGTGGCAGGAACGGAGGATACGGCCCTTGCCGATGTCGTCGGACCGATGCTTCTCGAAGCCCGCAATCGAGCGACACGAGTGCGTGAGCGACTCAAATCCATTAAGCCCGACAATCGGTTTTCCAATTTTGATCGGGAGGCCATACTTGCGCGAAGCGGCCAATATCCAATGCATGATTATATGGTCGGGTAACGTCTAAACTATATTGCGACGCGTCTAGCCTGCGCGATTTCCTGGCGCCCACATAGAAGCCTGACAATCCTGGGGCAAATCGTCGATGTGACGTCGGATCGGCACTTAACCCGCCAGATGTCTGCGAAACATCCCAACTGTCCGATTCCAAGCCAGTGCGGCTGCCGCTTCGTTGTATCGCGGCGTTGAGTTGTTGTGAAACCCGTGTAGTGTCCCTTCGTACATTTCCATGTCGTAATTGATCTTGTGTTTTTTTAGCGCCGCTTCGTAGTCAGGCCACAGCGCGTTGATGCGGGGGTCGGTGCCGGCGTGAATGATCAGCATCGCCGCTTTTATCTTCGCAACATCTTCACTGGCAGGTGCTGCCCCATAGAATGGCACGCCAGCTGCAAGCTCATCGCCCAAAATGACCGCAAGCCGGTTTGTCATGCCGCCACCCCAGCAGAATCCGGTCGCGCCGAGCTTGCCGGTCGAGAGTGCGTGGTTTTTCAGGAAGCGCGCACTATTCACCATGTCCTGGCCCAGCTTGTCCGGATCGAGGCTGCGTTGCAGCGTGCGGCCGTCGTCATCGTTGCCGGGGTAGCCGCCAACGGGTGCAAGGCCGTCCGGCGCGAGCGCCAGGAAGCCGGCAACGGCCGCGCGCCGTGCGACATCTTCGATGTGCGGATTCAGGCCGCGATTCTCGTGCATTACCAGCACGGCAGGAAACGGACCCTCGCCTTCCGGTTTCACGAGGTAACCGCGCATCTCTCCGGATGTTCCGCCGGGCGACGGGTACTCGACGTAGTTGGCGGTGATGCGTGCGTCGGTAAACGAAATCATTTGCGCTTCCGCGTAGCGCGGCATCAGTGCCTGCGCCATCCACAGCGCCGACACGCCGTAGGCCGTAATCGCTGCTGCTCGCTGCAGGAATTCGCGGCGATCGATATAGCCGTGGCAGTACTCGTCGTACAGGTCGAAGATTCTTGGATCAATTTCTTTTTTGTCTTCTGACATTGCGGTTCCCCTCGTCTCTCGTGTTCGTTGCTTTCTCGGCGAGCTTTTGCGCGCTAAGCGCTTTGCTGGCTCGGTGCGCTTCAGCGCGTTAACGTCGAATGGCGAGCGCTTTGGTCGAGCTGCTTGCCCGGTGTGTTCTGCACACAAAGCGCCAGCGCGCGTTTAGTCCCGCTGCGCGCGCGCATAGACGCCGCCAAACCGCTGTGCGAAGTAGTTTGCATCCTCGAACAGCTTGCGCCACGCCGGATCGTTCGTATCGTCGTGCTTTGGGCGGCGTTCGTTCATCAGGTATTCGAGGATGGCGGGCAATGCCGCGAGTGCGCCTTGTTCTCTGTCGTCCATGGTGAGTCTCCGGTTGCGGTTATCGGGGTCGAGCCGAGCTTTTTCAGCGTGACGCTTAAGAGAAATCAATTCACTCAAGGCACATGAGTTGGTTTCAGCAAATCGAATGAAAAACCTCGGTTCGACCCCTAGTTACGTAGTCACGACCCCTAGTCATTATTATGCGCCAGGAGTTTATCCAGGTTATTCGCAAACGCCTGCCGGTCGCTCTGGCTGATCGCCGGCGGGCCGCCCGTGTTGATGCCGCTGGCGCGCAGCGTGTCCATGAAGTCGCGCATGTTCAGGCGCGCGCCGATGGTTTCTGTTGAGTACAGCTCGCCGCGCGGATTCAAGGCATGCGCGCCCTTGCCCATCACCTCTGCGGCCAGTGGGATGTCCGCGGTAATAACCAGATCGCCCGCTTCGATGCGATCGACAATTTCCTTGTCCGCAACATCGAAGCCCGAGGGCACCTGCACCGTTCTGATGTACCTGGAACCCGGCACGCGGATTGGCTGGTTAGCGACGAGCGTTAGTGACGTCTGCGTACGGTCCGCGGCCCGGAACAGGATCTCCTTGATGACGACCGGACAGGCATCCGCATCTACCCAGATTTTCATCGCCACGTTGCGCCTTGCTCCGGTTGTTTGGTTGTATGTTGAACGCAGAATCCTACATGCTACGCTCCTGCTTGTCGTTTCTGTTAACGAGTCTTCAGCATGCTGCAGCAGTTCGAGCGCTATCCGCTAACCTTCGGCCCTTCTCCTATCGAGAAACTGGAGCGGCTTTCCGCCCACCTCGGCGGCAAGGTCAATCTCTACGCGAAACGCGAGGACTGCAACTCCGGTCTCGCATTTGGGGGCAACAAGCTGCGCAAACTGGAATACATCATTCCGGATGCGCTGGCAGAAGGCGCCGACACGCTCGTCACCATTGGCGGCGTGCAATCCAACCACACGCGGCAGGTCGCCGCAGTAGCCGCAAAGCTCGGCATGAAGTGCCGCCTCGTGCAGGAGAGCTGGGTGCCCTACTCCGACGCCGTTTACGACCGCGTTGGCAATATCCTGATGTCGCGCGTCATGGGCGCCGAGGTGGAGCTCGTCGACGAAGGCTTCGACATCGGCATTCGCGCGAGCTGGGAAGCAGCGCTCGAAGACGTCAAGGACCGGGGCGGCAAGCCCTACGCGATTCCGGCCGGGGCCTCGGTGCACAAATACGGCGGGCTCGGCTTTGTCGGTTTTGCCGAAGAAGTTCGTGCGCAGGAAGCCGAGATGGGTATACGTTTTGACTACGTCGTCGTCTGCACCGTCACCGGTTCCACGCATGCCGGCATGCTGGTCGGTTTCGCGAAAGATGGCCGAGCGAACCGGGTCATCGGCATCGATGCTTCATTCACGCCGGAACAAACGCGCGCGCAGGTCATGAGTATCGCGCGACACACCGCCGCGCTTGTGGAACTGGGACGAGAAATCGGGGAAGACGACCTTGTGTTGCTCGAGGACTATGCCTACCCGGCGTACGGGCTGCCGTCGGAAGAAACCAACGAGGCCATTCGCCTGTGCGCGCGCATGGAAGGGATGATGACCGACCCGGTGTACGAGGGTAAATCGATGCAGGGCATGATCGACCTGGTGCGCAAAGACTATTTTCCAGACGGCGCCAACGTGCTCTACGCCCACCTTGGCGGTGTGCCCGCGATCAACGCTTACAGCTACATTTATCGCAACGGCTGAATCCGCGAGCCGCCGGCCCAGTCGATGGCGCCAACGTGCTCTATGCGCACCTTGGCGGTGTGCCCGCGATCAACGCGTACAGCTACATTTATCGCAACGGCTG
>JBATFU010000359.1:0-2287 GCA_049665065.1 Woeseia sp.
CCGCAGTGCCTTGTTACGGAAACCCAGCAGCCGAATGTTTTCCGGCCCGGCTTGCACGAAAAAGTTTTCCCAGTCGTTGCTGTCCTGCTGCATCTCGGCAACGACCCTGGCGCGAATATCCGGGTCCTGCAGTCGTTTGACCCAGGCATCGTGCCCACCTTCCTGCACCCACAGCGGCATCGTCGCGTCGAGTCCGGTCGCGCCGGCAGCGTAGGTGTACATGTCGGCTGAAATGCGCAGACCGGCAGCGCGTGCACTGTCAATCATGTCGAAGACATTGCCGAGCTTGTGCCAGTTATTCTTGCCAGACGCCTTCAGGTGGTAAATCTCGGCTGGCGCGCCGCTAAGGCTGGAAATCTTGATGAGTTCCTGCACAGCCTCCTCGAGACGATTGCCCTCACTGCGGATGTGCGAGATGTAGGCACCGCCAAACTCCGCCGCGGCACTTGCCAGTGCCACAAGCTCGTTCGTATCCGCAAAATTATCCGGCGCATAGATCAGTGATGAACCAACGCCGAGTGCGCCTTCACGCATCGCTGCCCTGACGAGCTCCTGCATGCGCGCAAGCTCGGCCGGCGTGGCACGGCGATTGTCGTAGCCTACTTCATGAATGCGCACCGTGCCGGCGCCGATGTAGGAGGCGACGTTAACGGAAACGCCGCGTTCGACGAGATAGTCAAGGTACTCGCCCAGTGTCGTCCAGGATACGTCGTAACGAATATCGTCCTGGCGTTCCTGCATCTCTTTCCGCATTGCCTCGTTCAGCGGGCCCATGGACGAACCTTCGCCCATGATCTCGAGTGTGACGCCCTGGTGAATGTCACTCATCGCACGCCCGTCCTGAATTAAGGACTCGACCGCCCAGGACAGCATGTTGATAAAGCCTGGCGCGACCGCTTTACCGGTTGCGTCGATCTCAACGGTGGCCGTCAGATCATTCAGGACACCGATCGCGGCAATCCGGTCGCCTGAAATCGCGACGTCTGCAAAATACGGATCGTTACCGCTGCCGTCGTAAATGGTGCCATGGCGAATAATCACATCGTAGTCGGCTGCCGCCGGTGCCGGCGCCTGTTTCGAGCACGATGCCAGCCACGCGAACGCGACGACCACAAAAGCGGACAGCCAGCGACCCTGTCTTGTCATTGCAATCCCCTGAATTTGTTCACCGCAGATTATGGTTGTGCGGCAGCTTCTACCGCACGCCAGACGCGCAACAGGTTGCCGCCCAGAATTTTGCGAATGTCGTCTTCGCTGTAGCCACGCTCAAGCAAACCTTCGACAAGGTTTGGATACGCGGCAACATCTTTCAGGCCGATCGGCAGGCTGTCGCCGACGCCGTCGTAGTCCGAACCGATGCCGAGGTGGTCAACGCTGCCGGTAAGCTTGACAACGTGGTCGAAATGATCGAGCACCTGGGACAAGGTTGCGTAAGGGTAGGGACCGTGCTCCTTGGCATAGATTGCAGCAAACTCTTCGCGCCGCTCGTCGCTTTTTTCGTAATTGTTCTCGGCAATCCACTCGTCATAAGCGTCGCCGCGCTCGTTGCCGTACTTGTAGGCCTGCTCACTGATAAATGCCGAACCGAAGTTGATCATGATAACGCCGCCTTTCTCGGCCAGCCGCTTGATCATCTCGTCGCTCATATTGCGTTCCCAACCCGGCGTGAAGTGACGCGCGGATGAATGCGATGCGATGGCGGGGACATTGCTGATATCCATGACATCCCAAAACGCCTCGTCTGAAACGTGACTGATATCAACCATCATGCCGAGCCGGTTCATTTCATGCACCACCTCGACGCCGAACTCGCTCAGTCCGCTCCAGCGCTTGTTGTCGTCGTAGCTTGAGTCGGAGATATGGTTCGACAGGCTGTGGGTCAGCGTGATGTAGCGAATGCCGCGGTCATAGAAGTGCTGCAGGTTGGCGAGATCGCCCTCCACAGGCGAGCCGTTCTCCATGCCCATTGGCAAAGAAATCAGCCCGGCCGCAAACTGCCTTTCAACGTCGGCCGCGCTGCGCGCAATCGCGAACTTGTCCGGAGAAGCCTGCGCAATGCCTTCGACCATGTCGATCAGAGTTTCCGCTACTTCTTTCGACCGTCCTTCGGCTTCGAGAGATGCCGGCGTGTAAATGGACATAAACGGTGCGTTGAGGCCGCCGGCCCGGGCGCGCGGATAGTCAAAATCACCCGACGCAGTCGCTGCGCTGACGTCTTCCCATTTCTCTTCCAGACGATAAGGGACATCCACATGCGTATCGACAATGATCTGGCCCAGGGCGAGCT
>JBATFU010000360.1:0-2114 GCA_049665065.1 Woeseia sp.
CGCCAAGGCCATGCCGCGGGAAGGCATCGGCATTGTTCACGCATTAACAGGCCCGGTCTTTATCAATGGTGCCAAGGCGGGCGACGTGCTGGCGGTGACTATCGAGGCCTTCGAGCCTGCCAGCGTCGGCTGGACCGAAGCCGGGCCGTTCGGCTTCGCCGGTGACCAGTTCGGCACGGACGAGCGTTTCATTGTCTGGCGCATCAACAAGGACTACGCCGTCAGCGATGCGTTGCCGGGCGTGCGTATTCCGAACGCGAGTTTTCCCGGTGTTGTGACAACGATGCCCGGCGACAAGCTGCTCGCCGATGCATTGGCGCGCGAGCAACAGCTGCTTGACCTCGGCGGCGCGGTGCTGCCACCCGATCCGGATGAAGCAGAGCCTTCGTCGTTGTGCGGCAAGGAAGGCACCAAGCCGCAAGAGTGCCTGCGGACGATTCCGCCCCGCGAACACGGCGGCAACATGGACATTCGATACATCACCACCGGCACCACCTTGTACCTGCCGTGTTTCATCGATGGCTGCGGACTGGCGGTTGGCGATTTCCATTACGCGCAGGGCGACGGCGAGGTGGCGGGCACTGCCATCGAGATGGGCGGCAGGATGACGGTCACGGCGCGAGTTGTCGCCGACCCGCCAGACCTGTCGCGCGGCCCTCACTACGAGGGCCCGGCGTCCGTGCTCGGGATTCCGTCAAAGCGCTTTTACGCCGTGACCGGTTTCCCGCTGAAAGAGGCCGGTAACGTACCCGCCGACCTGGCCTACCTGGAATCGCCGCACATCGCGGGCTTAAAGAACCTGTCTGCCGATATCAATCTCGCAGCACGCAACGCGCTCGCCGCGATGATCGACTACATTGTGTCGGAATACGGTTACGACCGGACGCAGGCGTACATGATCGCGAGCATCGCGGTGGACATGCGAATCGGTCAGCTGGTCGATGTGCCGAACGTTGGCGTCACTGCGATCTTGCCGCTGGATATTTTTGTCGGGCGGGAGTGATTCGACTCCTACCGTGTCATTGCCGGCGTTAGAATTTCGGCGCCAGCTACATGTTTGTAAGTAGAGGTCGCTGCTGCATCCAGTTTGCGCATGCGCCATCCTTCCAGCCAGGTAATCAACGGATCCATTTGCTCCAGGTCTTGCTTGACCCTGTACGCTGGCATTTCATAAATGCCGATGCCTTCCGCGGCAGCGAATACGTAGTTCTGGCTATCACGCAACTGTGCAACGATAGGGATCTCGAGGCTCGTTAAGAAGCGCATTAGCATCTTGTAGCTGCGGGTATTCTGGCGTGTCCGGTTGGCGACGATGGCGAGATTACGGTTGCGCCTTTCGAATTGTGCGATCAATAGAAGTGCGGCAATGAAGCGTGAAGCCGAATAAGTATCGATCTCGGATGGCATTACGGGAATCAGAATGCTGTCGGCGTCGACGGTGTGATAGTAGAGCTCATCATCCGGAATGCCCGCCGGAAGGTCTATAATTAATTGTGCCGACCCCGACCAGGCATGTGCTTCGGGACGATCGGCAGATTGCACGGGCAGTTCGTGTGCATCAAAACCGTAAATCTTGGGCCTGTCGGACGCGCGCTTATGCAACCAGCGCATACTGTAGCCAAGTGGATCGCGGTCGATGAGTGTGGGGGGCGGGCCGTTCAACGCGAAATAACTTGCGAGGTTTGTCGCGACTGTTGTCTTGCCGGAACCGCCTTTGGGATTGAGGATTACAATCTTGTGGAGACTATCGCGACCAGAATGGTTGTCCATGATGCTGCCCGTGCCCCTTTTCAGTTTGAATAGAAAAGTGCGACAGCCCACCTGAGCAGAATTCGAGTTGTTGCCACGCCCAGGCGGAACTACGCGAACTGCGGGCATCGTACGTAATTAAGTTGTTTCTGTCGAGCATGGTTCGACGACCGTTGCTTCAGCGTTCTCATTGCTTTGCATGGAAAAGGCTGTCGCCAAATGCCGACACTGCTGAGAACTAGCGGTAATCCGCCGCGGCCAACATGCACCGTTGCGGAGTGCCGGAACCGGTTGGTTCATGTAGTCTGTTTGACCAGTCCATTCGTGCCCGTCAATCAAATGGAAAACCAGCCGCCGCGCTTTCA
>JBATFU010000361.1:0-2988 GCA_049665065.1 Woeseia sp.
GCTAAACACTCCCGAAAGTTGCGCCAAAGCGTCACAACCCGGCGCCACTCACGCCGAAGTTCCTGCCAAGGGTGAGGGTCGGCCGCCATGCCCATCGCAACACCCGACAGCTTGCCGGGCGGGATGCCTCACCGAGCGAGTTTGGCCGGCGCAGCCGGGCATGTCTGAGCGAATGAGGCGTCCCGCCCGGCAAGCGAGCGCCGGTGCCGCAGCATCCGTTCCACAAGGTTCAAAACGGGCGCCATGGCCAGCTCCCCCGAAGCCGGTACCAAAAAAAATCCCGGCGTGAGCCGGGATAATCAGGGGGAAAAAATGCCAGAAGAGAGATGACGTTAGTGCAATCGTGACCAGCTCAGCAGCTTGACCGCGGTCCGCTGCAGATCGAAATTCTTCGCAAGCACGGCCTCAATATCGGCGGTCTCGCAATCCATATCCATTGGCCGGCTAAGCTCCACCACACCGCTAAACTCGTTGCCACCGCGGTACTCGGTGTCGGTGAGCAGGAACTGTGTGTAGTACTTTGCGGCCATGGGGGAAGACTACGCGGGGGCAGATTTTTGATCTGTGAGCCATTCCTCAAAACTTCCGGGCCGCCGCCGGGTCTGAGCCAAAATAGTGACTTTCGTCACAGGCCAGAGCGCGTCATGAACGGCGCGCAGCGGCGCCGAATCCTTGGGATTCAACAGTATTTCGCTGCAATCACAGGTAATATCCGGCCCAACGCGTGGCCTCGACCCGCATTTTCAAGGACTGACAGGACTTCGTTATGGCATTCAGAATCAGGTTGTTAGCAGCGTCAGCGTGCGTGTTTCTGCTGGTTGGTACGGCACTCGGACAGAGCGCATTGCGTGAAACCTTCTTCAAGGAAGCGGATGCGGCCAAGCAGCTCGCAGAGGCAGCCAATGCGGAAATGCTGTCACCGCGCAATTACGAGCGCGCCAAATCAGCGTTTGATGATGCTGAGGACGGGCTGCGCCGCGGTCGCAATATTGAATACGTGCGTGACAAGACAGCAGAGGCCGCCGATAACTACAGCAAAGCTACTGAAGCCGCAAAACTTGCGCGCACCGTGCTGTCGCAGGTCATGAAAAGTCGCCAGGACGCAGCGAACGCAAAGGCACCGCAACTCGCGCCGGAACTGTGGCAGGACGCACAGGAAGAATTTGCCGATGCGATTCGTTACCTGGAGCGTGGCGACCTGAAACGCGCGAAGCGTCTCGACATTGAAGCTACCGCGCTGTATCGCGATGCGGAACTTACCGCGATCAAAGCCCAATACCTGACTGAAACACGCCAGTTACTGGAAGACGCCGACCGCGCCCGTGTTGGCCGTTATGCGCCGACAACGCTCGCCAAAGCGCAAAAATTGCTGGCCGATGCCGAGCGCGAGCTCAGCGAAAACCGCTATGACACCGACCTGCCCCGCAACCTGGCTCAACAGGCAAATTACGAAGCGCGTCATGCGATCTATTTGTCTGAAGTCGTGCGCAAGGTGCGCGACAAGGACCTGACGCCGGAGCAACTCGTTCTGGATTGGGAAAAGCCGCTGCGTGAAATCGCGGGTGCCGCGGATGTGGTGCCAGACATGGCAACGGGTCCGCAGGAGTTGCAGGTCGCGCTCGTTGATTACATCGATAATATTCGCGCCGACAAGCAACGTCTTGAACAACAGAACGAAGAATACGGACTGCGGCTTGCGGAAATGGAAGAAGAGATCAGCGCGCTGGACGAACGCCTCGGCGGCGCTACATCGGAACGCGCGGCGCTCGTGCAACGTCTCGAAGCACAGGCGCGCATCAAGGCGCAGTTTGAAGAAGTCGAGAAACTGTTTGACCGCAGCGAGGCGCGTGTCTTCCGTGAGGGCGACACGATCATCCTGCGCCTGATCGGGCTCTCATTTGACAGCGGCCAGTCAGAGATCAAGCAGGAGAGCTTCAACCTGCTGGCGAAAGTCGAGCGCGCTATCGATCTGTTCCCGCGCAGCGAAATCGTCATCGAAGGCCACACGGATTCACACGGCGGCGACGAGCTGAACCAGAAACTGTCGCAGGATCGCGCACAGTCGGTGCAGCAATACATGATCAACGCAATGCGTATTCCGGATTACCGGCTGGTTGCAACAGGCTACGGTGAAACGCAGCCGGTCGCGAACAACGAAACCGCGGCCGGCCGCGCGCGCAACCGTCGCATCGACATCATTATCAAACCGGACCTCGAACCCGCTGCGCCGTAACTGACAACAGCCAGCAACCGGAACGTCGCCTGCTGCGGCGTTCCGGTTTTTTTTATGGGTTTTTTTTGAGCTGCTCGCGCCACCAGGCAGCAATGTGCACGGCAGTGTCGCGATTGGCCAGATACCCGTACTCAGCATGCACGTTGAGCGCGCCGTGATCGCGATACCAGTTGAACGTCGAGAAATCACGAATACTTTCGACGAGTCCAAGTTGCTGCATGTGGCCGAAGTCATCGGCAAGCGTCATGTCGAGCGCGGTCAGCTCGCCGATCGCTGCGAGGTTGATCCAGTTACGGATGTTGTCGGGATAGCGCGCGGCTCCGGCCTGTTTGTAGCCCAGCAGGCGGCGCTGCACGTAACGCTGGCCCAGCGGACTGCCCATCGTCAGCAGCAGGCTGATTTCACCGTTGTAGCGTTCATCCCGGGTCAATTGCCAGAGTGCATCGAACGCGATAACCGAACCCATGCTGTGCGCCAGCAACAGCACCGGCCGCCCCGCCGCTGCCGCGGCTTTTAAAGGCGTTGTCAGCAGGCGCCGCGTGTGCTCGGCAATGTCGTCGTGATTCTGCACGTAGCGCCGCAAGTCGCGCAGGTGCAGCTCCATGTTTTCATTCGCGAGTCGCGGAATCAGGAACGGCAGGTGATCGCCAATCCTGTAGAAAACGCGCAGTGCGCGGCGCCGCCACGACCTCGCGGCGGCGCGATCCGCATCAACGGCCGCGTCTTTGCGGAGCAACAAATCGACGCACGGGGCA
>JBATFU010000362.1:0-9902 GCA_049665065.1 Woeseia sp.
AAGCAAAAATAAAGTGAGGAGTGCGGATGCCGCCCGGACGCGGCATCCGTTGGATCCTTACGGCGCGGTGGCCTTGCCGTCACGCACGGCATGCACTTCGATCTTGCCGTCCGTCGTTACATGCAGCACTTCGTAACGCTGCGGGTTCGGTCCTTCCATGCCCGGCGAGCCGATGGGCATTCCGGGGACTGACAAACCAGCGATGTTTGCGGGTTTGTTTTTCAGCAGATCGACGACCAGGTCGGGCGGCACGTGTCCCTCGACCCAGTAGTCGCCGACTTTCGCCGTGTGACAGGAGCGCAGCTCACGCGGCACGCCGACTTCTGACTGCACCGGGGCTGTCGAATCGACATTAATCGCACGTACTGAAAGGCCGGTCGCTTCGAGCTGCTCGAGCCACTTTTTGCAACAGCCGCAGTACGCTGTCTTGTAAACGATAACTTCCGCGTCATCGGCAACGGCCTGCGCGCCCTGAAGCGAGGGTGCTGCAAAGCCCAGCGCAAAAGCTGCCAGGGTGACTGCGAAGATCGTTGGGAGGCTCCACTTCGAAGTGCCAGCCTGGGCTGGCGTCAATTCCGTTTTTTTGTCGTCCATTGGTTTTTCCTGTGCCATTTGCGACGCATTCTACCGCTTTTCACGCCGGTTGCCGAAACTCAGTTGGACGATGCGGACGTGATCCAGTTCCAAAAAATGGTCGGGCAACTCGGCTTCCGAATCGTGCGGCAGGACTATACTGCATTCAGCCGGCCGATCCGGCAGGAGACCTGTCATGAACGTAGCACCCGCCCATTCTGCAGAGCTAGTGCGGACCGGGACCGGCGGCGCGACACTACCCGGTGAGCCGTCGGAATTTCACCGATTTATTGCCGGCTCTGCGCCGATCTCTCTCGACGGACTTGACTGGGATGCAGTACGTGCCCATCCGCTGCCGGAGGATGTCATCAAGATACTCCTGTACATGCAGGACGTAGAAAGTCATACCGTCGTTTTTCCGCGTACGATCTTTTCGCAACGAGCAGTTAACGACGAGCTTGTTGGCACGTTTCTGATCTGCTGGCTCTACGAAGAAGGGATGCATGGCCGGGCGCTGGCACGCTTCCTGGCGGAAGCGGGTCACCCGGTGCCGGAGCGCACGCGGCCACGTACGACCTTCATGGACCATATTGATCGTACGATGACGACGATCATGGCAGCGATCTGGAAAGACTTCCTCGCCATGCACATGGCCTGGGGTGCCGTGCACGAATGCACGACGATCCATGCCTATCGCCGGCTGATGACGATGACTGACCATCCCGTGCTTAACGAGTTGTTGCGGCGTATCGTGTATGACGAAGCGCGCCATTTCTCCTTCTACATGTGGCAGGCAGAGGAACGGCTGGCGCAGCCGGGTGTTGCCAGGAAAGTGCGTGCGATCATGGACCGTTTATACGTGCCTGTCGGCAGCAGTCACCAGCCCGATGAGCTGGCCTGCTGGGTATCGGGACAGTTGTTCGACGGCACCGACGGCCGTGCAGCGGCCGAAAGAGTAGACCGCACAATTGCCAAACTGCCGGGCTTTACCGATGCCGCGTTGCTTGGGAACTGGCTGGCCCGCAAGGTTTATCACTGATCGCCCGACGCAATAGCGGACAAGCGCAACGCCCAGCTGGTGCTATTTACAGAATGAGAGTATCGCCCGCGGCGGTAGCTCGTGGTGCACCTCGGCTATCAGCTCTCGCTGCGCGGCGGCAAGCCTGTGTGCTGCGACAGCATTTTGCCGCGTTTGATCCGCTTGTCGTGCGTGGCCTGCGAATTTTTGCGTCGCGGTGAGTGATGCACCGCGTCTTCAGGCGGCTGGTGTGACGGCACCAGCTGGTTCGGGCCGCTGCCGATCAGGTTCAGCAGTTTCATTTCCTTCAGCGCTTGGCGAATCAGCGGCCAGTTCTTCGGATCGTGGTAACGCAGCAGCGCCTTGTGCAGGCGGCGTTTTTCCGGGCTCTTGACGATCTCGACGCCGTCGCTCTTGTAGGTGACGCGGCGCAACGGGTTCTTGCCGGAGTGGTACATCGCGGTCGCCGTGGCCATTGGTGACGGGTAGAACGCCTGCACCTGGTCGGCACGGAAATTGTTTTTCTTAAGCCACAAGGCAAGGTTGATCATGTCTTCGTCGCTGGTGCCGGGATGCGCCGCGATGAAGTAGGGGATCAGGTACTGCTCTTTGCCGGCTTCTTTCGAGAACTTCTCGAACAATTCCTTAAAGCGATCGTAGCTGCCGATGCCGGGCTTCATCATCTTGTCGAGCGGACCGCGCTCGGTGTGCTCCGGTGCGATTTTAAGGTAACCGCCAACGTGGTGCGTGACGAGTTCCTTCACGTACTCGGGATCTTCGACCGCGAGGTCGTAGCGCAGGCCGGATGCAACGAGAACTTTTTTCACGCCGGGCAGGGCGCGCGCCTTCCGATACAGGCCGGTCAGCGATGAATGATCCGTGTTCAGGTTGCTGCAGATGCCGGGATACACGCAGCTCGGCAACCGGCACGCCGCTTCAATTTCGCGGCTCTTGCAGGCCAGCCGGTACATGTTCGCGGTTGGTCCGCCAAGATCGGAAATAACGCCGGTAAAGCCCGGGACGTTGTCGCGAATTTTTTCAATTTCTTCGAGTATCGATTCTTCCGAACGGTTCTGGATGATGCGGCCTTCGTGTTCGGTGATCGAACAGAACGTGCAGCCGCCAAAGCAGCCGCGCATGATGTTTACCGAAAAGCGAATCATCTCGTACGCCGGAATGCGCGCATCGCCATAGGCTTTGTGTGGCACGCGCGCGAACGGCATACCGAACACGTAATCCATTTCTGCGGTAGTCAGGGGAATCGGCGGCGGATTGATCCACAGCTCGCGATCGCCGTGCGCCTGCACGAGTGCACGCGCGTTGCCGGGATTGGTTTCGAGGTGCAACACGCGATTTGCGTGTGCGTACAACACCGCGTCATTACGAACTTTCTCGAAGGACGGCAGGCGGATGACCGAACGGCTGCGATTCTTTTTCGCGTCCGGCACGAAACGCAGCACGTTGCTGGCTTCACCGGTTTCTTCCTGTTTCGTTGCGCAGGCCGCCGTTTCCTGCGTGTTGACGTAGGGGCTGACGATCTGATCGACGCGACCCGGGCGATCGATGCGCGTTGAATCGATTTCCCACCAGCCCTCTGGCGTGTCGTCACGTACGAACGCCGTGCCGCGAATGTCTTTGATCTCGCCGACCTTCTCGCCGCGCGCGATGCGGTGCGAGATCTCAACGATCGCGCGTTCCGCGTTGCCGTAAACGAGCATATCTGCGCCGGCGTCGAGCAGGATCGAGCGGCGAACTTTGTCCTGCCAGTAATCGAAATGTGCGATGCGTCGCAGCGAGGCTTCGATGCCGCCGAGTATCACAGGCACATCGTTAAACGCTTCCTTGCAGCGCTGCGTGTACACGAGCGAGCAGCGATCGGGGCGACTGCCGCCAACGCCACCGGGCGTGTAGGCATCGTCGTTCCTGACTTTCTTGTCCGCCGTGTAGCGGTTAATCATTGAGTCCATGTTGCCGGCGGCGACGCCGAAGTACAGGTTCGGCCTGCCGAGTGCTTCGAATGCATCCTTCGAGTGCCAGTCCGGCTGCGCGATGATGCCGACACGAAAACCCTGCGCTTCGAGCAGGCGACCGATTATCGCCATGCCAAAAGACGGATGGTCTACGTAGGCATCGCCCGTGACGATGATGATGTCGCAGGAATCCCAGCCAAGCGCGTCCATCTCCGCGCGCGACATCGGCAGCAACGGAGCCGTGCCAAAGCACTCGGCCCAGTACTTGTTGTGGTCGTACAGCGGGGTGGCGGGAACGGGCATGGCGGGTCTGTCGGCAAAACGGGGCGCCAATGATATACGCTCCGGAATGGCCGCGTAGGGCTAAAACGCGGTTTTACCCTGTTTTTGCTCAGGTTTTTGCCAGTTTCTGGCGCCTGGAGGCCGTTGATTGGCGCCTGGCGACAGCATTACCGACTGGCAGCCCGGGCGGGCTGCATGCCAGTTTTCCGCCTAGGGCGCGCTCATCTCGAAGTCTTCTTGCGAATAGCCTTCGCGTTTAAGAACGGCGAATGCCTCGTCAAGTGCTGCCGCACTCAGCGTGGGCGTCCGCGACAGTATCCAGCCAAATTTCCGTTCCGGATGGCCAACGACCACCCACCGGTAGTCGTCATCCAGGCCGATGATCCAGTAGTCACCCCAGAACAGGTACCAGCCGAACAGGCTGACAAAACTGACCTGCAGTTTCGCGTTGCTGTCTTTGTCTACGATTCTCGCGACGCCGTCCGCTTCGTTGATCTTGCCGTCTTTCTTGACGCAGCTGTTTACCACGTTGATGCGGCCGTCATCGCGCAGCGAGTAATCGGCTGTCGTGCCGCGCAGGCATTTTTTCTGAAAGCGGTTGGGAATGCGCGCAACTTCGTGCCAGCGTCCGGCATAGCGTTCGAGGTCAACGTGGTCGACGGTGTTCAGCGGTTTGGTCTCAGCGGCGACGCCTGGCGTAACAAGAACTGATTGCACCAGTATCGCTGCGCCCAGAAGCACTAAAGTTTTTACAGTTCTGCAAGTCATAAATCATCAGCCGAAGGGTTTATCGATGGAGGGGGACAGGGCGCTGAACAGCTGCGGTCCTTGTTCTGTCATGTACAGGCAGTCTTCGAGACGCACGCCGAACTCGCCGAAAAGATAGATGCCAGGTTCATTCGAAAAGCACATGCCCGGTGCGAGCTTCGTCGTCTCACCGTGCACGAAATTGACCGGCTCATGGCCGTCCATGCCGATGCCATGCCCGAGGCGATGCGACAGTCCCGGCGTTTTGTAGCCCGGACCAAAGCCTTCGCTTTCGTAATACTTGCGTACGACATCATCGACACGCCCGGCAGGTGTGCCGAGCTTTGCCGTTTCCAGCGCGAGTTCCTGGCCGCGCTTGACCGTGTTCCAGACTTTGCGTTGTTTGGCAGAAGGTTCGCCAAACACCCAGGTGCGGGAGATGTCGGATTCGTAGTCGTGCACTGAGCAGCCGCAATCCATCAGGATCACGCCGCCTTCTGTGACGACCTGCGGCTGGTCGGAGCCGTGTGGATACGCGCTGGCCTCGTTTAGCAGCGCCATCGAGAATTGCACGTTGCCGCCCAGCTGCGCTGTCGCGTCGCTCATCATCGCGCTGATGTCCTGAGGGCTCATGCCAGCTTCAACGCGCGGCTGAATGTAGCTGTAGGCCGCGATCGTTATGTCGTTTGCAGTCTGCATTAACGCTATCTCGGCGGGCGATTTGAACATGCGGCAGCCACGTGTAACCGCGTTCCCTGAGACTGTCCTGAACTTCGGTGCCGCCTGCTGAATGCCGTCCACGATAAAGTGCCGCACGGTTTCTTCAATGCCGATCCTGCCGCGCTTCAGCCCCCGGTCATTCAGGATGCCAGCGATCAATGCAAACGGGTTCTCGTGTTCGTGCCAGGTACGGACATCGTCACCGAAACTCAAAGACTCCCGAATCGACGGTTCTTCGAAGTAGGGCGTCACAATTGCAATGTCGCCTTTTGCAGGAATGACGGCACCGGTGAAGCGCTCCGAGCGCCACCAGTGCACACCGGTGAAATAAACCAGTGCGGAGCCTGCGTCGAGCAGCAGCGCGTCGATGCCATTGTTGCGCATAAGCTCCTGCGCTTTTGCTACCCGCGCCATGCGCTCGTCGGCGCCGATCGGCTGCGCGCCCGCAGCCAGATTCGGTAGCGACTCGTGATGCGCAGCCCGGGCAAATGTCGGCAAAGACGTTGCAAGTCCACTGGCAGCGGCCAGTTTGATGAATTGTCGTTTGTTCATTGCGAGTTCCGCTGATGGCAGGGGTGGCGCCTAATATAACAGCGTTGGATGGCGACAATACCCGCGACGGCGTTATGCTGGCCGCAATGATCATTGCGATCAACGCAAGCTCACAATTGGCTTGCATTTTTCGCCCGGCGCGCGCGCTTTAGACCGATAAACTTCGCGCTGCAGCTCACTTAAACACTTATCGGGAGTCTTCAGATGTCCAGCGAGTCCACGCCTACTGACAACGACGCTGCACGCCGGCGCTTCATGACACTGCTGCTGGCCGGCGGTTCGGCGACAGTGGCGGCAGGCTGCGTCAGCCAGCCGGATGAGTCCTGCGAACGCGACGAGACCTGCAACCCGTTGCTATGGGCTGTGGCATGGCAGCAGACGGCGGCGGAATTCCAGGCGCTTTGCTTCCAGGCGTTCAGTCTCGCGCGACTGCGGCTCGACATGGCGCTGGCTGCGCGTGCGGCGGATGACAAGCCGCTGGCAGTCATTACTGATCTCGACAACACCGTGCTGCATGCGAACAGCTACTGGGGCTATCTCGTCAACCAAGGCATGGATTTCTTTGATGATGCGATCTGGGACGAGTGGGTGCCGGAATTTGAGATGACGGCGGTGCCGGGATCACTGGAGTTTCTGAACTATTGCGCCGCGAAAAACGTGGAGGTGTTTTACGTTACCAATCGTGACCAGGGCGAACGCACTTATGAATACGCGTTGCAACAGATTCAGGAACTGCAGTTCCCTTACGCCGATAACAATCACCTGACCGTGTTTCGCGCTACATCGGACAAGAGTCCGGCGCGGGAGTCGATCGCGACCCGCTTCGATATTGCGCTGATGCTGGGCGACAACCTCAACGATTTTCGCCGTGACTATTACGTGAAGGACGTGGCCGAGCGCATCGCCCTGATGGAGCGCGACCGCGCCGACTGGGGAAGCAAATTCATTCTGCTGCCGAATGCCACCGACGGCCACTGGGTGCGCGCCATCTTCGGCGACTCAGAGCCTGCACCGACGGACGAAAACCGGCGCAAGCTAAAAAACGCGGCAGCGCGACTTGCCTGGCAGGGGCCCAGCTAGAGGTCAGGCTGGTAACAAGGCCCAGGGCAGCGTTACAGTGTTAACGTAGCCACTCACCGCCAGCAATACCGGAGTCCCACAATGCCGATCGTGCGAGAGACCAGTTTCGAAGACACCTGCGAAATTGTTGGCGTTAAAAACGGCGCGACGGTGATCGGCGAAATCCTGACGTTCCGCGAAAAAGACATGATCATCGCAACGATCCAGCGCTCGGCGAAAGTCACGCTGCGCTGGCAGCCACACGCCGAAGCGTACGTAGGCTCACTCGGCGGCGTGGAATTCCAGTCTGACGGCCCGAAGTCGCACTCCCATCTGACGCGGCGCTAGTACTTTCGCACGCTGCCTCAGACGATCTCGACGAGTTCGATGTCGAAGTTCAGCGTCCGCCCCGCAAGCGGGTGATTGCCGTCAACCGTAATGGTCTCGTCAGCGACTTCAGTTACGACAAGCATCATCGCCTGACCGTCCGGTGTCTCGCTTTGCAGCTGCATGCCGACGCTGGGCTCGAGGTTTTCGGGTAAGGCGGTTTTCGGTACTTCCTGCACCAGCTGGTCGTGGCGCGGGCCGTAGGCCTCCTGCGGTTCGATCTTTACCGACTTGCTTTCGCCAACGGCCATGCCGTCGACAGCTTTTTCGAAGCCGGGGATGATGCCGCCCTCGCCGAGCTTGAATTCGAGCGGATCGCGGCCGGCTGAAGAGTCAAACTCCGTGCCGTCATCGAGTTTGCCAGTGTAGTGAATGCGGACGCTGTCGCCCGTTTTTGCATGACTCATGAAAAAACCTCTGTTGAACGTAAATTGCCGCGGTCGGAAATGCAGATCGCGCTATCCACAGGCCTCCTTGGGCGGGATTCGGGAGCGATGCGCGTGCGGGCGGGGTGTGTAGCGTGACCGTAGCAAATTTTCGTCGGGATTTCGAAAGTCGCCGCAGAAATCAGGATTGCCGGTCTTTTCTGCAGATTCTGCGAGCATGCAGGCACTGACGGCGGACACCGGTTCATAAGTGGCAGCGTCAGCACCGGATCGTGCCGGGTTATGCGATCATGGGGCACCCGATCCAGACTTCGACGAGTGGCAGGTGAGCTATGAAACTGAAAAACTACCAGGATGTACTGGCACAACTCAGCCGTGAATTGCAGCGCGCGGAAGATGTGGATATTGACGCCCGCCGCGAGCTGCAGGAGTTGCACACGCGGGCAGCGCAGGTGTCAGCGACTGACCAGACGGAAGTGGAGTGGCTGCAGAACAAGATAAAGGAAGTCGAAACGCTGTTCGCAGCAGAGCACCCGACCATCGCAAAAATAGCAAGAGAACTGGCTGACGCGCTGGCCAAGATGGGTATCTAGCTCGCTCAACGTCCGGTCACTCGCCCTGTTGCTCCGGCACAGGAACAACAGGGCAAGCCGAGTCTTGAGTTTTACCTAGAGGTCAGATGGAACTTCAATGACGAGCTCTGTGGCGTTAAAGCAGCCGCCGTCACTCAGGTAACCGAAGGTTTCAACGGTTCGCCCTGCGACGATGTCCGCGAAGGTCCCTGCAGTCATATCCGATCCTCCGCCGGAAATAACCGTAATGACAGCGTCTTCCTGCACGCTAACGCAAACGTCGCCGCCATCCGTGGTGAGTACGAAATTGGGTTCTTCAATCGGTTCGGCAACGATCCCGCTGAGCATTTCTGCTTCGTCATCGTTATCCACAAAGATCAGGCCGGCACGCAGGGTTGTTGGGTCGCCGTCGACCGCGGGTTCTATGGCAACACCGTCGATTTCAACGCCGAGGCCGATTTGCAGAGCATCAATCGACAATGGCTCGCCTTCACTGTCGAGCAGGCGTGTGCAATCGGCAAGAATTTCGACGCGGAACTGGCTGCCGTCATTTGTTACGAGCGTGAATGAGCCATCGTCACCGACGGTGCTCGTGACCGTGCCGCGAACCTGTGACGTGACACCCGCCGTAATGATCACGGCATCGAGTTCGACGTCGGATGAAGCGTTGCTCGCATCACTGTCGGCATCGCTGTCGCCGTTATCGGCCGTATCGCTGTCACTGTCACTATCGCTGTCCGCGTCGCTGTCGCTGGCTCCGTCACTGTCTCCGTCGCTGTCAAAGTCACTGTCACTGTCACTGTCGCTGTCGAAATCACTATCGCTGTCGCCGTCATCATCGTTTTCGTGACGATAACTGCCAATGACGGTTACCTGATCGCCAGCGGTCAGGGAATCGACTGCCACAATCGCCCCATCGGCATCCAGCAGGCAGGTTTCTTCACCAATGTTTATAGCGATACAGGCCTCCGGGTTATCCGTCGCGCACAACAGGAAACGTCCGCTTACCGGATCCAGAATCTCGCTGACGGTGCCTTCCAGGCGTGCCAGCTTGCTGGGCAAGCCGTCGACGAGGAAATTCACTTTTACGACAGGGCGCAGGCGATATTTGTCGGGCCCATTGCCGTTATTCTTGATGTGTATGGATTTATTGGCATCGAAATCGATATCGGCGAGCAGCGTGCGGCCCGGTGTAATTGTTATGCCGCCCGGATCAGACAAATCGATCTTGCCATTGGCCGGCAACGGCGGATAGAAGCTGTTGCCATCATTATCGACCACTTCCAGATTGGAAATTTGCAATCGCAGCTTACTGTATGTGCCGGCTTCTACCTGTCCAAACGCCAGCGGTTGGTTAAAGTGTTCGAGATCCAGCAAATTGACCTGCGTATTGCCATTGAAAACCGTCTGCTGCCCGGCGCCGCCTATTAGCGTGGCCTGTGTGACAGTAAGGTTGATCGCGCTTAGCTCGTCCGTTGGCTTATCGGTCAACACGAGGCCGAGGGTGCCAGTCGTTACTGCCGGCGGCTGCACTACTGCAGGATCGTCTGCTGCCAGCGGCGCATCGCTGCTGCCGCCACCGCCGCCGCAAGCGCCAATTGAAAATGTTGCTGCCAGCAAAAAGCTTGCCAGGACT
>JBATFU010000363.1:0-1559 GCA_049665065.1 Woeseia sp.
GGCCAGTATCCGATTCGTTGCGGCAATTCTGTCCTGGCTGCCCATCGGTCTTGGCTTTATCTGGCAGTTAATCGATGCGGACAATCTCACCTGGCATGACCGCCTGTCCGGCACACGTCTGCGTTACTACCCGAAGCAACACGAATAGGAAAAGATCAACGAACGCGGCTCAGCGCGAACAGGGTTATCAGCATCAAAGCAATTGTCGGCAACCAGGTAACGAGTGCGGGATTCAGGTTAAAAACCTGGCCGGAATTCGCCAGCGTCTCGCTCGCCAGGAAATAGCCAAGGCCGATCAGGACGCCCACCATCAGGCGACTGCCGGCCCGCGCGGTGCGCAAGGAGCCAAAAACGAACGCGAGCGCGAGGATCGGCATGATGATGACTGTCGCAGTTGACGACACGCGCGACCAGAGTTCCATTTCGTAGCGCACAGCCGACAAATCGTTGTTGCGCAGGTAGCTGATGTAGCTCATCAGGCCACGCGCCGACAGGCTGACAGGTTTGACAAGCGTAATACCCAGTACATCCCCATTGATGCTGAACTCTTCGACCTCGAGCGGTGACTCAACGACCTCTACTGCGCCATTGCGAAAGCGCGTCGCGCGATAGTTCTCGAGCACCCATTGGTCCGTGGAATCGATACCGGAATTTTCGGCCTGCGCGATTGACTGCAGTTCATCGTTGTCGTCGAACTGGAAAACGTAAATTCGACCGAACTCAAACTCGGCGTTGACGCGCTCGAGGTGCAGGATCATGTTGCCGTCTTTTACCCAGGCTGAGTTGCCCAGTTCCTGGCTACCCTGTTCGAGCCGCGATTCATTGCGCATGTTGCGCGCGAAGTAATCGAGGGGCGGACCGATGAATTCGCCGATCAGCGCGGTGATTACCATCAACACGAAACCCGTGAGACCAACCATACCTGCCAGCTGCATGACGGAAAGTCCGGCGGTTCGCATGACGATCAGTTCGCTGTGGCTGGCGAGGCCGCCGAGCGCCAGCAGTGAACCGATCAGCACCGCGATTGGCAGCATCTCGAACGACAATTGCGGCAGGCGCAAAGCGGCATACAACAATGCCTCGGCTGTGCCGAAATCTCCCTCCAGGTTGTCAACCTGCCCGATAAACTCGAACAACCCCGCGAGCGCAAGCAGCGCCAGCAGCACCAGCATGGTGCTGAACAGAATCGAGCGCATCAGGTATGTGGAAAGCACGCCCGTCATGCCGCTGCCCCGCGGAAGTGGTGCAGCACGCGGCGCAAAAGCCCGTTCTGCAACGCCAGCATGCCGAGTGCCAGGAACAACATCAGCGCATGTACCCACCAGATGCCGATGACCTCGGGGACTGCGCCCTGTTCCAGCCATGCCTTGCCTGCACTTAACAAATTGAAATATATGATAAAAACGAGAAGTCCTATGACGATTCGTCCGTAGCGCCCCTGGCGAGGCTGGCTGCGACTTAGCGGCACCGCGAAAATCGCGAGGATCAGCGTTGAGAGCGGCACCCCGATGCGCCACTGCAATTCGGCGACCGCGCGGCGATCGTCGGAGGTGAGTAAT